>DDYQ01000253.1 GCA_002348005.1 Desulfobacteraceae bacterium UBA2230
GGCAGACCATGAATGCGCCATTATTATAAAAGGATCCGTCGGTTGCCAGGATATGAAGATGCGGATGGAAATTTTGGAAGTCGCCGAACGACTGTACGGCGATCACCGCGCCGGGCATGGCATCTTCATAGGGGACAGCCTGTTTCAGATAAAGGCTTACCACCTTCCAGGCGCATCGGCTCAGGCCCGCCAAAAGGCTTCGATCCAGCATGAAATAAATCCGCAGCCTTTTTGGAATGGAAAATACCCAATGACGGTGGGGCACACTTTTTAAAACATCTTCACAGAGCCACTCGCCGAATTCGATTACGCGTTTCTGATGACAGGACGGGCAGAAATTTCGCCGCTTACAAGAGTACGGGAGGAGAAATTCATGACCGCAATCTGTACAGCGGACCCTGGCAAAACCAAAATGCAGATCGCCGCATTCCAGATACCGGCAAATCACCTGGCTCACATAGGGGCACCAGAAGCCGTACATGCGCGCATAGCGATCATCCCAGGCCATCTCCAGCTGCTCGAAGTGCGCCTCGACGCATCGATAATATTGGCTGGCCTTGGGATTGCGCTGCTCGTACAGCTCAAAATCGCAATTGACTGCCGCTGCATCCAGCATATTCGCCGACCATTTTCAAAATCCATGAAAAGGCTCAGCGAAAAATATCCCACAATGTAGCGCTATGTGGACTACCTGTTTATTGCGACGGATAGCGCGCTGAGGCCTCAGATCTCCGTTTATGTCATCGGTGTGATTCAATAGCCGGAAGTAGCCAGCAGAAGGTCCCGCGCGCGCCTGGAAGACGACGGCATTTTCCTGCTGCACACGGCATGGCCGAAATCGCCGAGGCCGTGGCCGTCGGTAAGATGGTCCAAAAGGGCGGCATGAGCGCCATGCGATAGTTCGCCGACGATCTGCTGGAACAAATGCCCGCCGACCAAGCGCCCGTGAAAAAGTCCGCTTCGGAACAAAAATTCGAGTTGGAAATCTACGAACCGGCGATGTGCTGTTCCACCGGCGTTTGCGGTCCCAAAGTGGACCCGCGTCTTGCGGTCTTCGCCGGCGCCCTCAAACAGACCGTCGCCCAGGGATTCGCCGTGGAGCGCTTCAACTTGGGCCAGGAGCCCCCCAGGCGTTCGTGGAAAACGCCCAGGTCAAGGCGCATCTGGCACACGAAGATCCCCAAAAACTGCCCTTCGTTTACATCAACGGCGAACGGGTCTTTTTTCCGGCGCTATCCGGAAGCCGCGGAATTGTTCGCTTCGTTGGGATTGCAGCCCGGCGAGACTCCGCCGGATGTCGCCCCACAGAGTGCTATGCCCATGGCCGCCCATGGCCGACGCGGACACGGACGGCTGCTGCCCGCGGGGGGATGCGGCTGTAAAAAAAGGGCTGCCCCCAGCGCCAGCGGTCGGCCCTTTCTCCAGCCGTTCGCACTGCAGCCGGATCAGTTGTCAATGGGTTCCATGCCGTTTTTTTTCATAACGCTGCGGCCTTTTTCGGAGAAGGTGAAATCAATCAGCTTCTTCGCCGCACCGACGGGCTGACCCTTGGTGACAAACGAAAATATCTGATAATACGGATACGTCGGATCGCCCGGTGTCTTGCCGTCGATCTGAATTATTTTGACGGCTTCATTCACGGTATGGGCTCCCTGGGTGGTAAATGATATGCTCCAGGGGATGTGGGTCACCAGTTTGACGACATTCGTGGACCGGTAGGTCATGAAAGCGTACTTGACATCGAAGCGCTTCAGGGCCAGCTGCCTGAAGTTTTTGTAGGCACCGGTATTTCTTTCCGGAATTACCACAACAATCTCCTGGTCGGGTCCCCCCACCTCTTCCCAATTGGTGATGGTGCCATCGAATATGGCACGCAGCTGTTCACTCGATATATTGCGAACCGGTGTTTTGGCATTACTGATGACGACCAGCGGCGCTTTGCAGAAAGGAGTCTCAACATAGCCGTAATCCTGATGGCTGAATTGGAGACGTTCCGTCGTGCTGGCGATGTCGGCGAAACCGTTCATCAAGCGATAAACAGCGGCATCCGATGAGCCGATGAACAGATCCACTTTCACATCGCTTTCCGCTGTGAAGATATTTAAACCTTCCATGCCGAACGCCTCGTGGACCTGGGCCGAACTGCTGAAACGCAGTACTTCTTCGGCAACGGCCGGGGAATAGAGCAGATCGCCGGCAGTGATCAACAGAGCACTGAAGATAAACCAACGCAAAATAGACTTATTTTTGATCATAAGACCTCCTTGCATTTTCTGTTAAAGGGGGTAAGGGGGTAAGAACTTACTTTCTAGAAGTCAGTGTATGGCAAAAGGCAACTTGTTTGTCAAGAAAAAAACCCACAACATGTGGTATAGGGAGAAGTGGGAATTGTTCCGCCGCCACAGACCGGCGGTCGATCAGAATCAAAAACCGGCGATTCTGGCGCTAAGCCTCTGCAAAACGTGAATTTCAGCCGAATTTGACCGTAGATATCGCGCACGCCTCAGGAGTCATTTTCGGCTATTGAAGCCAATAATCGATGGGTGGAACCCGGGAGTAATCGTCATCATAGGTGAATTCGGGAATATATGTGGGATTCGGAACGGGCGGATCATGATTGTGGGTTTCCCAGAGGCCAAGATGCCGTAATATCTTTTCGATGACATCCCCAGCCTCAATGAAGGAAGAATTGTCCCCCGGATGGCGGCGGAAAGGGGAAAAACACTGCAGATTGTGTTTTGCCAAGAAACCTGTTGACCTTTGCGATGGCGTGGTACTTCAATAATTTTGATTTGCTTTGAACGGTTTTGGGGTTTCCCGGGATTAGGGAAGGGGTGATGAAATCTGCCGAAAGAAAAGGATTGGTCGCGGCGGTGGCGGTTCTTGTCGTGGTGATTGTCGTTTCGGCGATCTTTGTCGTTATCCGCCTGCGGGGGAATGTCACGGGGGACGCTCCAAAGACTCGACCGATTCCGGTGGAGGTTCGGGCTGTGGAGCGAGGCCCCATCGAATTGCGCCGGACTTTCAGCGGTGCTCTGGAGGCGGGGGCCGAGTTTGTCGTCGCCCCCAAGGTGGGCGGACGGGTAAATCGCCTATTGGTCAACATCGCCGATCCTGTGCGGCGGGGACAGGTAGTCGGCGAACTGGACAACGACGAGTATGTTCAGGAAGTCGCCCAGGCCCAGGCGGAGTTGGCGGTGGCAACGGCCAATTTGGCCCAGAGCCGCGGCGCCCTGGAGGTGGCCCGCCGTGATTTTGAGAGGGTCAAGACGTTGCGTGCACGGGGCGTGGCCGCCGAGGCGCAGCTCGATACGGCCAGGGCCAACCAAGTGGCCAAGCAGGCTGAATTCGAGGTCGCCCAGGCCCAGGTAACACGCGCCGAAGCGGCTCTGGAAACGGCACGCATCCGTCTTGGCTATACGCGCATTACCGCCGGCTGGAGCGGTGGCAGTGACGTGCGGGTGGTGGCCGAGCGTTATGTGGATGAAGGCGGGATGGTGGCAGCCAATGCGCCGTTGCTGCGGATCGTCGAACTCGACCCCCTCCAGGCGGCGATCTTTGTCGCCGAGCGGGACTATCCGCGCCTGCGTCCCGGCCAGCCGGTCGTTCTCACCACCGACGCCTTTCCCGACCGCGAGTTTCCGGGACGCATCGAGCGCATCGCTCCCGTCTTCAAAGAGACCACCCGCCAGGCGCGGGTGGAACTGGCCATCGACAACCCCAGCCAACGCCTCAAACCGGGAATGTTCGTTCGCGTCACGGTGACCCTTGACCGCATCTCCGATGCCGTTATTGTTCCTGAAGAGGCTTTGGTTCGCCGCGACGACCGCAGTGGCATCTTTGTGGTCAGTGCCGACGGCGGTGCCGTGACCTGGCGACCGGTGTCCATCGGTGTCCGCGACGGCAACCGGGTTCAGGTCGAAGGCGAGGGGCTTTCCGGAAGGGTGGTCACTTTGGGCCAGCAGCTGCTCAAAGACGGTTCGGCCATCATCATCCCCGCCGATCAGATTGTGGAAACGGGGGAGAACAAGAAGACAACGCTACCATGAAACTCCCCGATTTCAGTGTTCGCCGTCCGGTTTTCACCACCATGATCACGCTGATTGTGGTGATTCTCGGCGTTTTTTCTCTGGCCCGCCTTAAGATCGATCTGCTTCCCAGCATTGAATTGCCGACAGTGACGGTGCGCACCGAGTACGCAGGGGCCAGTCCCGAGGTCATGGAGCGTTTGGTGACCCAGATCGTCGAGGAGATCGTCGGCACCGTTCCCGGTGTCATCGAGATGACCTCCCAGTCTTCCGAGGGAGCGAGTATTGTGCGGGTCACCTTCACATGGGGAACCAAAATCGACACCGCCGCAATCGATATCCAGTCCAAAATCCAGGATGAAATCAATGAGTTGCCTGAGGATATCGTCCGCCCTCGGATCAGCAAATTCGATGTCGCCAGCTATCCTGTCGTCGTTCTAGGGATATCCAGCAATCTCGATCCTGTCGATCTGACGCAGTTGATCGAGGATCATATCCGCTACCGTTTCGCCCGCCTGCCGGGAGTGGCTCAGGCCGACATGTGGGGGGAGTTCAAGCGCGAGGTGCGGGTCGAACTCGATCCCGGGAGGGTCAATGCGCTGGGGCTTCCCCTCAATCAGGTTCTGGAGGCCATCCGCAACGCCAATCTCGATCTCCCCGCGGGTAAGATCGAACAGGGGAGTTTCGAGGTTACCCTGCGGGCGCCGGCCGAGTTCGTCACCCTGGATCAGATCCGCGACACCGTGATTCTGCGGCGGGACGGGGCGGCGGTGACCCTGGGGCAGGTGGCGCGGGTGCGCGACACCTATGAAAAACCGACCCGCATCGTCCGTGTCAACGGCGAACGGGGGATACGGATCGCTCTGCGCAAACAGGCCGATGCCAATACCGTCGAGGTGGCCAAGGGAATCCTCAGCGAAATCGAGGCTGTCAACAGGCTTTATCCCCAGGTCCGCATCATTCCGGTCATCAATCAGGGCAACTTCATCGAGCGCTCAATCGCCAACGTCGCCCAGTCGGTCCTCTACGGCGGTGGCCTGTCGATCCTGGTCCTGCTCTTTTTTCTGCGCAACATCCGCTCCACCCTGGTGATTTCCCTGGCCATCCCCATCTCGGTGATCGCTACCTTCGCCCTTATCTATTTCAGCGGATTCACCCTCAACCTGATGACTTTGGGCGGCCTGGCGCTGGGGGTCGGCATGATGGTGGACAGTTCGGTTGTGGTACTTGAAAACATTTTCCGCCGCCGGGATGAAAATCTCGAACAACCCAAGGAAGCGGCGGTGGAAGGAGCCCGCGAGGTCGGCGGTGCCATCGTCGCCAGCACCATCACCACACTGGTGATCTTTCTTCCCCTCGTCTTCGTGCGCGGCGTGGCCGGGGTTCTTTTTCAGGAACTTTCCTACGTCATCATCTTTTCCCTGGTCTGTTCGTTGCTGGTTTCCCTGAGCCTGTTGCCGATGCTCGCCTCGCGGTTCATCGAGACCCCGGATCATCTTAAAAAACGCTGTTCCCCCTCTGTTGAGCGCCTCATCGCATGGTCCGGTCACCTGTTCAGGAAGCTGGACAACGGCTACCGGAATCTTCTGTACAAGGTGCTGCGGCACCGTTTGCTGACGGTTGCCGTGGCCATGGGAACGCTTGCCGCCAGCCTGCTGCTGCTCCCTTTCATCGGCACCGAATTCCTGCCGCCGAGCGATGAGGGGGAGGTGCGGGTGACCGGCGAGATGGAGATCGGCACCCGGCTCGATCTCCTCGATCAGCAGGTACGCAAGATGGAGGAGATCGTTTACCCTTCCGTGCCGGAAAAGGTCTCCTCGGTGATCAGCGTCGGCTCCTCCAGTTGGCGTCCCAGCGATGCCTCCAAGACCGAGATCAGTCTTTCCCTGGTCCCGGTTTCCCAGCGCCGGCGTTCCAATATCGAAATCGCCAACGACCTGCGCCAGCGTCTCCGCGGCAAAATTCCCGGTATGGAGATTCGCACACACGCTCCTCAGGGGCAGTTTTTGCTGGAGCGGGTCCTGGGAGGCGACGAAGGACTGACGGTGGAGATCCGAGGTTTCGATCTGCCGACCCTGGAGGCTCTCGGCAAGCAGGTGTCGGGAATGATCGCGGCCATTTCCGGGGTCACCGACATCGAAACCAGCCAGAAATCGGGCATTCCCCAGCAGGAGATCCGGGTCGACAGGGACAAGGCGGCCGATCTTGGCCTGAGCGTGCGGGATCTGACCAAGGTGCTGGAAACGGCCGTGGCCGGCTCCAAGGCGGGCGAGTTCCGTTCCCAGGGGAATTCCTACCGTATCTTCGTTCAACTCCAGGATGTGGAGAAACGGACTCTCGATGAAATACTCGATCTGACCCTGGCGACTGCCGGTGGCGGGCAGGTGGCGTTGCGCAACCTGGTTACCAGCGAGGCGAGCTACGGCCCGATCCTGATCGACCGCAAGGATCAACAGCGGCTGGTGACGGTCAAGGCCAACGTGGAGGGACGGGATATCGGCACGGTGGCTGAAGAGGTGCAGGCCCTGCTCGATGGGATACCCCGGCCGGTGGGTTATGAACTTTCCGTGGCCGGCAGTTTCGAAGAACAGCAGAAGGCGTTTGGCGAGTTGTTTGTGTCGCTGCTGCTGGCCCTGGTTCTGGTTTACATGGTGCTGGCCTGCCAGTACGAGTCGCTGCGGGATCCGGTCGTGGTCATGGCCTCGGTGCCGGTGGCCGCCGTCGGAGTGCTGGTGGTCCTTTTCCTGACCGGGACCACGTTGAACCTGCAGTCCTTTATCGGCTGCATCATGCTCGGCGGTATTGTCGTCAACAACGCCATTCTGCTGGTTGACCAGGCGGGACAGCTGACACGGGACGGAATGTCGGTGCGGCAGGCCGTGGCCGAGGCCGGAAGGCGCCGTCTGCGGCCCATCCTGATGACCGCCCTGACCACCATTCTGGCGCTGCTGCCGCTGGCTTTGGGAATCGGCGAGGGGACCGACCAGCAGGCTCCCCTGGCCCGGGCGGTGCTGGGGGGGTTGACTGCTTCGACCCTGATCACCCTGGTGCTGATTCCCGCGGTCTATTCCCTGCTCCACCCTGAACCGAAGGGGGATGCTTCGTGAAACCGTTCACCGTTTTGCATCTTTTCGGGCTTGCGGCCCTGGTTTTTGCTGCCGGTTGCCTCCCCGTGGCGAACTGGCCACCGCTGCCAGAAAGTCTCGACCGCCAGAGTCATGCCGAAAAGCCCTTTGAGAAAGTTACTCCGGTGACCTTCCGGCTGCCGGAGAACTCGGTTCCGCCCGTATCTTCTCCCGCCGATGTCGAAGAACCCCTGCAACTTTCCATCGAACAGGCTGTCCTGCTGGTACTCAAGAACAATCGGGATCTCCAGGCGCGGCAATTGACGCCGGTGATTGCCGGTACTTTCGAGCAGATCGAACGGGGAAAATTCGACCCGGAGCTTTTCGGCGAGGCCGAGTATTTCAAGGAGAAAGCCTCCGAAACCTCCCGCTCCAGCGGCGGACTCTATCAGGTTACCGGCACCGATACCTATGCCGTCACAGGCTTGCGCCAGTTTCTGCCCACCGGCACCACCGTCGAGGCCGGCTTGTCCCACGAGCGCGGCATCTCTGACCGGGAGCCCGAGCTGCAGGCGGCCCGTGCCGGTCTCACCGTCACCCAATCCCTGTTGCGCGGTCTGGGACCGTCGGTCAACATGGTTTCCGTCCGCCAGGCCGAACTGGAAACGCTGGCCAGCATGGATGAACTGAGGGGCTTCACCGAAGCGCTACTGGCCGAGACCGAAACCGCCTACTGGAATTACGTTCTTGCCGGGGAGAAGATCGCCATTTTCAAGGAGTCGTTGCGGGTGGCCAGAAAACAGCGCGAGGAGATCGAGCTGCGCATTCAGGTGGGGGTGCTTTCCGAGATCGAGGTGGCGGCGGCGAAAGCGGAGGAAGCGCGGCGGGTCCAGGCCCTGATCGACGCCCGCAGTCAGCTGGAGGACCGCCGTCTGCGTCTGCTGCGGCTGATCAGCCCGAACGTCAATGGCCATCTCGATCAGCCGTTGAAAGTGGTCAGTGAGCCGCGCCTGGAGCTGCAACCGATTGACGATCTGGCGGATCGTTTGCAGCTGGCCGAAAAAAACCGCCCCGATCTGAACGAGGCCCGGCTGCGCCTGCAACAGAACCGTCTGGAGACGATCTACACCCGCAACGGCCTTTTGCCCCGCCTCGATTTCTTCATCGCCCTCGGCAAAACCGGCTACGCCGATACATTTTCCGATGCTTTCCGGGAACTGAACGGCAGCGCTTACGACATCTCTGTCGGTGTTCGCCTGAGCCACATGCTCGGCAACCGCGCCGCCAAAGCCCAGGATGTGGCGGCTCATGCCTCCCGCCGGCAGGCCACCGTGGCCGTCGACAATCTGAAACAGCTGATCCATCTCGATGTGCGGCTCGGCGTCAACGAGGCGGAGTGCGCCCGCCAGCAGATCGGCGCCACCCGCGAAACCCGCATCTTCCAAGAGCAGACCCTGGCGGCGGAAAAGGAGCGTTTCGACGTCGGTGCCAGCACCGCCCTGGAAGTGGCACAGGCCCAGAGAGACCTGCTTCAGAGCCAGATCGCCGAGGTTGAAACCATCGTCAACTACCGCATCGCCCTGGTGAAGCTTTATCTGGCCGAGGGGAGCCTTCTCGACCGCCGTGGTGTCACCATCCAGCGGTAGAAAGATTGCAAGGTGCCTGGTAATTGACGACCGGTGCCTAGGATTTTTCCAGCCAAATCTGTTTCCGGTCGTGATAAATTGAGCCAAAAATGGTCGTCAGGAATTGAGCCACTTTGGAGGTGGAGTTGCTGGGAGAAAAAGGGTATGGTGCCATTTTTATCTCGGCGTGAGCGAGGTGGCGCATTGAAAAAA
>DDYQ01000077.1 GCA_002348005.1 Desulfobacteraceae bacterium UBA2230
CGCGGTGCGGGCGGTCAAGGAAGATCTGCTCTTCATGGATGCCAGCCTGGAGGAGATGCGCATGGAAGTCGGCTCCGGGCGCCTGGGAACCGAGGCGGACACCGCTTTTCACATGGCCCTGGCCTACGCTACCAAGAACCCGGTGCATGTCTACCTGATGAAGAACTTCTACGACTTTCTCTTCGTGGGAATTAAAAAGAACCTCAGCCACCTCTATGAGGATCCGCGCAATATCGACGATATTCTGACACAGCACGGCATGATTATTGACGCCATCCGAAAGCACGACCCACAAGAGGCGCTTCAGGCAATGCGCCGCCATATCAAATTTGTGCAGGATTTCTTTCACCGCCGCAGTCGTGATTAGCGGTGCGTACAGCTTTTAAAAGCTGCGCGCCAGCCGGGCGGGCCGCGCAGACGCTCACCTGACCGGGTGCATTTGAAACGACGGGAAATGCCCGGCCGGGCCGATGCTTCATATCGGGCGGTCAGTGGATTGGATCAGGACCGGGCGTTCGTTTGCGACCTTGATTGCGGCGTGTATTGCCGGGCATCTGCATGAGGAGGAGCCGTCGGATGTCTTTCAGCTGCCGGCTGATCAAAGACGATACCCAGAAGAAAGCAAATCCTAGAACCCCGGTCGACAGGTAGGCCAGACCCAGCAGCAAAGCCAGCGGCAGCGCCCCAAACCCATTGGGCATCGGGGTATGCATACCGGCTTCGACCGAGCCGAGGGTCGTCCAGGAAAGAATCATACCGACCACGCCGGAAAACAGAATCAACCAGGCCACCAGCGGCAGCAGTCGCACCATGCCGCCGCTGCGTTCCGTCCGGTCACGTCCTGCAGACAAGATATCGCGGTGATGCGAATGCCTGCGCAGCATATTCCGGCCCGCTGCGAGGGGGGCAGGCGACGGTGCGTTGATGTCTTGGCCAGTCGAAAGCGACGGGTCGACGTCGGCCGCGGGGGGGCGCCGGCGGGGGGTGACCGATGCCGTCGATGCCGTTTTCGCCATAGGCGGGAGCAGCTGTTTCGGGGTCGCCTCTTTGGCCCGGCCGGCCGATTCCGGAGCCGCGGATTGCGGCAGCGCTGGCGCCTTACCGGCTCGGATCGCTGCGGTCTGAACTTTTGCTTCGGTCGAAGACTCGGAAGCGGCCGCTGCCGGGGCCTTCACCGCTCCTTGGCGCGCCAGCATTTCCGCGCGACGCTTCTGAACTGCCGCCGACGCGAGCTGACGTGCGCGCTCCAGGGTCAGGGCGCTTCTTTCATCACGAAGCCGGCCCTGGCTTCGCTGGCGCAGGCGCATCTCCACCCTCTGGCGGGCCCTTTTCAACGTGGATTCGTCCAGCGCGCTGATCGGCATCGCGGCGGTCTTCTGCCGCGGACGGCCTGCCGTCGATTGGACATAAACCACGCCGCATGAAGGGCAATCGGCTGCCGGTACATTCCGGGCCCCTGGACGGCTTTCGGTCCCACATTTGAGGCATTTCATCGTTGGTTCCTTGACGTGATGGCGCCAGCAGCTTTCATGACGTACTTACGCAAATCGTGTGCCACTATTAATTGGTTGTATTCAAATAAATAATCGGTCATAAAAATCGACAAACCGACGGCCGCCCGGAATGATGCGCAGCCGCCGGTATTTATTGCATCTATACGAATTTATTCGATTTGCCTTGTTAAGAATCACGCGGATTCATGATGCGTTGACTGCGCCGTCGGTCGAGCGGGCGGCGATGCGCACAGCGGGGACAATTTTTTGGCAGATGGCTATACGATTCCACACACACGGGCTTTCGTCGAAGAGGCAGGATAGATGGGTGAGACCATGATCCAGCGCGACAATCGATCGTACCGCGGGATGCTGCAGTCGGATGATGGCGTCATCCATGAAATTATTCGCCAGGACGCTCAAGCGATCACCTTTCAGACCGTTTTCGGGCTCTCGTTGCATATGATCGAGCGCCTGCGCGCGAATCCTGAACACCTTGTTTTCAGTGAACGCTCGCGTATTGCCCGGCTCGGGATTCAGATCACCTCCGGTCCTCTCGACGCCTCAAATCTCAATGGCGATCTCCTGAAGGTCACCCAGACGGCCACGGCGGTGATCCCCGGTTATCCGGGTCTTGACCGTCTCAGCGCCTTTTTCGGCCCGGGGCTGCCGGTTGGACGACTGGTGTTCTGTGACCCGGATGCGCTGCTTGCTTCCGAAGAGGTGCTGGCGGCCATCGAGCGCTCCGAACTGAAGCTGCCTGCCTCGACCGCCATTTCCAGCGACGGCAGCATTGTCATCGCTCCTCACAAGGTGGTGTACCGGTTGCGGGAGGACATCGACGGTGAAACCTACGGCCGCATCCTGTTACGCGAAGACGGCCGCGAAATGCTCAACCGCTACCAGGTTTATACCCCGGTCCCCAATCTCGTGGTACCGCCGGGTCAGGGGGTTATCACCACATGTTCGATGTATCTGAACGAACACTACGTGGTGCTGCAAAGCGGGTTCGCCCTGGGGCGCAACCTGCCGGCCACCGTCCTGGACCCGATCAAAACGCGTGGCATCCGTATCTATCTCGAGATTATCAATGGAACGGCCCATACCATCGTCAACCCGCTGATCAGTGCAAAAATTTACGGCGCCCCCCGGGATCGTGCCAGAGAGCGGCGCCAGAGTGCCGTACGCAACCATCGGCGCTATACCCTGAAAGAACTCGAGGGCTTCGAACCCCGGCTGGGCGAAAGACGGACCACCACCTGCCATTTTATCGCCAAGCCCGCCGCCGCAATCGATTCCGGTCGGGAACTCCACCAGGCTCAGGTGTTCGTCAACGGCCCGGACGACACGTGCGCGGTCTCCAAGGCAGGCTGTTCTCTGGCCCGGGAGGATTTTTCCATCCGCAGTCCATGTCCGCACACCTATGCGACGTCGCGGCTGATCGAGGCGGTCAAGGCCAAGCCGATCAACCTGGTTTTAAAATACTTTCCCAATCTGGTGGAGCATCGCGACATCATCAATCTGGCGGCCGAAGGCCGCGTGGAATCGATATACTTCTACGAGGCCTCCTGCGAACACGGTCCGTTTCTTTCCCAGGAGGACCACGGTCGGCTGCAGGAATATCATGCCTTCGGAGTGGATGTCTTTTGGGTCTGCGGACTGAACCGCCGCCTGATGAAGCACACCATGCGCGACGGCAAAGGCTACTTCGTGGACATCGACCGCCTGGCGGACTTTCACAAGTCCATGCTTTTCGCGTTCTACGGTTCTACTTTGCGTCTTTCCGAAGCCGGTGTCGCGCGCCTGGGACACCTGATGGATGCGCTGGTCGCCTTCTGGGGCCACAACATCGGCATCGTCACCGGCGGTGGCAGCGGCGTCATGGAAATGGCCAACACGCTGGCCCGCCGGCGCGGCATCCTGTCCGGCGCCAACTACCTCGACATCACCGTACAGGCCATGACCACCGATGTCGACTTCTGCCAGGTGTTCCAGGCCACCTGCCGCCACAGCCGTCAGAAGTGGTTCGAGATCGCCTCGTTTCCCATCTTCAACGTCGGCGGCCTGGGATCCTTGGAAGAACTGGGTATCACCTTGTGCAATATGAAACTCTCCATCATGGAGCGCG
>DDYQ01000013.1 GCA_002348005.1 Desulfobacteraceae bacterium UBA2230
CAGATTACAGTAGGAAAAGAAAATCGTACCTGAACCGTGCTGCCCGACGAGCGGGGTTTCTTCGCCGAAATGGGCGTCGTAACTGGCCACCAGCGCCTGGACGCCGGTTCGGCAAAAACCCGTTTTGCCGGACGTGCGGTCGACGCCGCAGCATCGGGGACAAAATGCACAGTGCGACAGGGCAGCGGCGGCCTGAGCGGCTTTGGCGGTCAGCTTGGACTGGCGGTGCGTTTCAATATAGCAGGGTTCGAACACCGAAGGCACTCCGTTCAATTGCCGAATTCCATGAAAAGGCTGTCGTTGCGTCCTTCCGTGACCGGCTGGCCTTTTTCCCATTCGTGAATAATACAGGCATTGCTCTGTTCGGTGGGGACCGCGCAGCTGATAAAGGGCATCAACGGGTCGCCGGCATATGATTTATAATTGAGCAACACGGCTTCGCCTTCGGGCAGCGAATCGAATTCAACGATTTGTTGAAGGTAGATGATGCATCTGCCTGTGAACAAGGAACTAGATTCGCGGAACTTCTCCAATCGATCGCGGAATTTGGAAATGGCCTGTTCCATCGTCCCCGCTTGGACCATCATGGAAAAGGCGCCATGTCGCCGATCGTCTTCGTTGACGCTCTGCTGATCCGTCAGATACTGAAAGTTGGCGATGTAAAGCATCTTTGGTCTTTCCCTATATTGAAGTTAAAGGATCCGTATGCTGCCTTGATTAATTTTTTCCATGATCCGAAGCCCTTGTCAACCCGAGCGGGGCCGATTCAGACGGTTTCGGATCTATTTTGGCGACAGCGCATGTCATTCGATTCAGCGCCTCCTGCAGCAGCGCCCGCCGACAGCCGAAATTCAGGCGTACGAAGCCGGGGACCCCAAAATCCCGTCCATCCATCAATCCCAGCCCGGCGAATTCGAAAAAGGCCACTGCGTCCGTCAGTCCGAGCTCCCTGACATCGATCCAGGCCAGGTAGGTGGCCTCGACAGGCGTCAGGTGGAGCCCGGGAGTCTGATCGACGTGCTGCTGGAGCAGGTCGCGGTTTGCGCGCAGATATTCGATCAGCGCTTTCAACCACGCGGCGCCATGTTCGAAGGCGGCCTGCGTGGCGGCCAAGCCCATCACATTCACGTGGGGCACAATACCCTGCATGGTGTTGTTGAACCGGCGGCGAAGGGAATCGTTGGGGATGATCGCGAACGCGCAGTTCAGACCCGGCGTATTGAAGGTTTTGCTGGCCGACATCAGCGTGATCGAATGGCCGGCGATTTCCGGATCGATGGAAGCCAGCGGTATGTGGCGGCAATCGGGCAACAAAACCAGACCGCAGTGGATTTCGTCCGAAACAATGACCATGCGGCGCTCCAGACACGCCTGCGCCAGTTGGGTCAGTTCGGAACGTCTCAGAACCCGTCCGGTGGGGTTGTGCGGATTGCAGAGGATATAGGCCGCGGCATTCGCAGGCAGGTCGTGGCGGAATGCATCCAGATCGAAATGCCAGCTCTCCTGAAGGTTCTGCATTTCAAAGGTGTGCAAGCGGCGTTGCGACAGCTTGGGAGCCGAAAGAAACGGCGGGTACGCCGGAATATGCGTCACGATGGTATCATGCGGCCGACCGAGACTGCGACAGCAGACGTTCAACCCGCAAACCAGTCCCGGCAGCCAGACGATCCAGGAGGGCGATACGCGCCAGTCATAGGTGCGGTAAAGATGATCGATCACGACCTCGTTCAGGGTATCCTGGGGACGGGTATAGCCGAAAACACCATGCTCCACACGCTTTCGCAGCGCATCGATCACGGCTGGGGGGGATTTGAAATCGAGATCGGCTACCCACATGGGGATGATGTCATGCCCCTGATATTTTTTCCATTTAATGCTGTCGGACGCACTGCGGTCGATTACAGCGTCAAAATCGAACATCGCCATTCACCATTCCGTCGAGATGAAGTTAAGAAACAAAAAACCGTCGCGCTTCGGAGCGAACGCTCTTTCTACAATATAATCAAGGAATGGCAAGGGGTATTCGTAAAATTTTCAATCTGCCGGGAACTGGATAAGGTCATTGACGCTCCGGGCCCGGCGTGTTCGATGGGAGCGCGCGCTATGAGCGGCGCCTCCTAAAGTCGAGATGGATCGGACTGAAAACGATCAAACATTCAGATTGATGACCACGCGGCCCGTGTTTTGCCCGGCCAGGATGCGCTCAATGGCGCTATCCAAGCGATCCAGTCCGATTTCTTCGGCCAGGCGATCGAGTTGGGCGACCTTCCATTCGCTCGCCAGGCGCTGCCAGATCGATCGCCGCAAGTCCATGCCGGTCGTTGCCGAATCGGCGCCGATCAGACTGATGCCCCGCAGGATGAAGGGGTAAACGGTCAGCGAGAGTTCGGCTGAGGAGACATTGCCGCAGCAGGTGACCACGCCGTGGCCTTTCGTCGACCGCAGGACCGTGGACAGCGTCACCCCTCCCACCGTATCCACCGCGCCGGCCCACCGCTGGGGCAGCAAAGGTTTTGACGAGGTGTCATGAACCTCCGCCCGTTCGATGATCTTGCTGGCGCCCAGTTCGGTCAGCAGATCACGGGCCTCCGTTTTTCCGCTCGCTGCCGTGACGGTATAGCCGCAATGCGCCAGCAGGGCAACGGCGAGGCTGCCGACTCCACCGCTGGCGCCGGTCACCAATATTTCACCATCATCCGGTTTTATCCCGGCGTGCACGAGCTTGTGAAGGCACAGCGAAGCCGTGAAACCGGCGGTTCCATACACCATGCTTTCCCGCAGCGTCAGACCCTTCGGCAGCGGAACGACCCACTCGGAGGGCACCCGGATATACTGGCCGAAACCTCCGGAAGTGTTCATGCCCAGATCGTATCCGGTAACGAGCACGGCTTCGCCGGGAGCGAAACGGCTGTCTTCGCTTTGCTGCACATATCCCGCCGCATCGATGCCGGGCGTATGCGGGTAACGACGGGTGACGCCCTTGTTTCCGGTGGCGGAGAGCGCATCTTTGTAGTTTAAACTGGAATAATGAACCTTGATTAATACCTCGCCCTTGGGTAAATCGGAGAGCGCTTTTTCTCCAACGCGTCGGCTGAAGCGGTGGTCCGCGGTTTCTTCGACGATCACGGCCCGGAAAGATTCGGTCGCCATTGTTGCACCTCCATGCGCAGGAAAGAGGGTTGCTCGGCCGGCAGGGCGCGGGCCGGAGTGTGACCCGCGACGTCGTAGCGATCATCTTAGGTCGACATTGCTGACAATATAAGGTCGGTTGTCATGTCCACAACTCCAATCATACAGGCCAGGGGCATTACAAAATATTACGGACACATTGCCGCCGTCGACAATCTCAGCCTGGACATACCCGAAGGCATCTGCTTCGGTCTGCTGGGTCCCAACGGAGCCGGAAAAACCACCAGCATGAAAATTCTGGTAGGGCTGATAAAAGATTTCAGCGGCGAAGTGATTGTGATGGGCGAAAATATCCTGCTTTCGGNNTCCTGATCGAGATCATCGAGGATATTATTCCCGCCAGTCGCGGGGAGGTTCTATTTCGGGGCCAGACACGCACCCCGGCGTTCCGCGAAAAAATCGGCATCATGTTTCAACAGACCGCACTGCTTCAGTTTCTGACGGTGGACGAGACCCTCGAGACCTTCAAGGAACTGTATCGCGAATCCTTCAATATCGAAGACCTTATCACCTTGTGCTACCTGGGCGATATCCGCAGGCAGCTCAATGACAAAATTTCAGGCGGACAACGTCAGCGCCTGCTGCTCGCGCTGGCCCTGATCAATCA
>DDYQ01000122.1:0-388 GCA_002348005.1 Desulfobacteraceae bacterium UBA2230
GTAGCGGCCGTCGTTGATCAGGGCGATGTAGCCCTGGATGCTGACATGCGCCGGGCAGGTGGCTTTGCAGGGCGCGGTGCCGCGCTTTTCGATTGCATAGGCGCTGGGCATGCCCTGGGGATAAAGCTTGAAGGCCGCTTTTCGCTCGCGCAGGCCCTCGTCGAAGGTGTTGGGCACGTTGATCGGGCAGGCCTTGGCGCACTCGCCGCAGGCCGTGCACTTGTCCAGCTCGATGTAGCGCGGCTTCTGCAACAGGGTCACCTTGAAATTGCCGGCCTCGCCCTCGACCTTTTCCACCTCGGTGGTGGTGAACAAGTCGATGTTGAGGTGACGTCCGGCTTCCACCAGCTTTGGCGAAATTACGCACATGGAGCAATCGTTGGTGGGA
>DDYQ01000122.1:425-11638 GCA_002348005.1 Desulfobacteraceae bacterium UBA2230
GCCTGGATGCCGGCGATACCGCCGCCCACCACCAGAACGGATCCTACGACATCTTTCTTGACGTCGGGTTTATTTGCTGCTTCCATTGAAATCCCTCATTTTGATTGGTGATTAGTTCTCGTGTGCGGAACCGCCAGGGAATCGGATGCCTCCACGGCCGCAGAAAGCCACGCAACTGCACGGACGACAGTGCCAAAATGGAACACAAAGGTCAAGCGCTATTAATAGGATCTATTCCCGATAGTTGGAAAAAACGGGTCGATACCCGGGCGGGCGAAGCGGTCCGATCTGGACAAATGTGCCAAAATGGAATATTCAGGGGCTGATTATGCCGAATCGGCATGGCTTGTAAAAATCTGCCGGATGAAGGCACTTAAGTGACGTGAAGAGATCGAAATGGCTAACCGTATCCTGATCATCGATGATGACCGCGACTATATGGAGTTGCTGGCCGGCAAGCTGCGCGCCATCGGTTATGACAACCTGCGCCTTACGGCCCACCCGCGTGAGGCCATGCGGGTCTGCGAAGAGGAGCCGATTTTCGACCTGGCGCTGATCGACATGACCTTGCCCGAGCTGGATGGATTGGCCATGCTGGAGCACATCAAAAATCACAGCCCGGGCACCGAGTGCATCATGATCACGGCGATCAACGAGGCGCGCACGGCCGTGGAATGCCTTAAAAAAGGCGCTTATGATTACCTGGTCAAGCCGGTGGCCAAGGACGTGCTGGCCCTGATTCTGCCCAAGGCCCTTGAGCGCAAGCGGCTGCTCGACATCCTGGACATCGAAAAACGCCAGGTCCATCCGGAGCTGATCAACCCGGCCCCGTTTGCCCCCCTGATCACGGCCTCACCCCTGATGCTGCGCGTGCTCAAAGAAGCCGAGCTGCATGCCGCCGGCAACGTTCCGCTGCTGATCACCGGCGAGAGCGGTACGGGCAAGGAGCTGCTGGCCTGGGCCATCCACAACGCCAGCCCGCGCGCCAACCACCCCTTCACGCTCATCAACATGGCCTCGATTGCGCCCGGACGGTTTGAAACCCAGTTGTTCGGCCAAACCTGCCAGGCATCCGGGGGGAACTGGGTGCATCACGCCGGCTTTCTCGAACATACCCATCAGGGGACGCTCTTCCTGGATGAAATCGGTGATCTTCCGCTGGATGAGCAGGGCAAGCTGCTGCGCATCCTGCAGGAGGGCGAATTCTGCCGCGTTGACGGGAAAGAACGCGTCTGTGTCGAGCTGCGCTTTATCGCCGCCACCCACGAGGACCTCGATTGCATGATGGCGCGCCGGGCCTTCCGCAAGGATCTCTTTTACCGCATCCGCGGCGGCTGGCTGCACCTGCCGCCCCTGCGCCGGCGCACCGAAGATATCCCGCTGCTGATCGACGCCTTTTTAGGCAAATATGAAGAATACCGCGATCCTCAACGCCGGCTCACGCCGCAGGCGCTTGATGTGCTCCTGCGCTATCCCTGGCCGGGCAACGTACGCGAACTCAAAACGGTGATCCAGTCGGCAGTCACGCTGGCCCAGGGGCATCCGCTGGATGCCGCCCACCTTCCCGCCCACGTGCGCGGCGCGGTGCACCGCGCAGCACCAGCCGCATCTTTCGCCGACGAAGAGTTGCGTGATCTGGCGGCGGTAGAAAAAGAGCACATCCTGCGCGCCTACGGCCGCCATTCCGGAAACAAATCCCAGACCGCCAAAACCCTGGGCATCGGGCTCAATACATTGCGGCGCAAACTGGCCGTTTACGGGATAGAATAAGTCGCGAGCGTTCGGTGCCGCGTGCTGGTTTCATCGAATACACCACAGCCTCAGTCCTGCGTTTCCCCGAATTCGGGAAGCTGCTGCCGCTGATTCAGCAGCGGTGCAAAGAGATCGCCGTCGTGCTTCAACCGGTCGAGCGCTTCGGGCAGGGTGACGGCGAACGGCTCGCCGCCGCGGGCGCGCCCGGCCAGCGCCTCCACTTCCCCCCATTTCAGGGGAAAGGCCACTTGGGGCTGTTCGGCCGCCCGCAGCGAGTAGACGCACACCATGGTCTTGGAGGGGTCGTTCTGGCTCCAGTTGACGAAGACCTTGCCGCCGCGGTGCGGCTTGGCCATGCGCGCGGTGACCTGACCGGGGTCCTGTCGCTCAAGGTACTGGGCCACGGCTTTGGAAAAGCGCTTGGTGCGCTCGTAGGTAACACCGGGCGTATTCAGGGGCACATAGAGATGCAGCCCCTTCTTGCCCGAGCTTTTTACGTAGGCCTCGAGGCCCACCTGCGACAGCAGCGGCTTTAGCTGGAGGGCCAGGCGCGCGCAGTCGGTGACATCGGCGGGCGCCCCCGGATCGAGATCAAACACCATCAGATCGGGTTCCCCGATGGCCGGCACACGCGCCAGCGGCACGTGCAGCTCCAGGGAAGCGAGATTGGCCGCCCAGATCAGCGTCGAAAGATTGTTGACCAGACAGGCCTTAAGCGGTTTTGTGCCGCTCGGCAGGTCCGCGGTCTCGACCCATTCGGGATGATAGGAAGGGCAGCGCTTCTCGTAAAAACTGCCTTTGCCGGCCCCGTCCGGATAGCGCTTCAGGGTCAGCGGGCGGTTGCGCAGATGCGGAAGCAGGTACGCTGCGACCTGGCGGTAGTAATCGAGAACATGGGCTTTGGTGTAGCCGCCCGTTGGAAAAAGCACCTTGTCCAGGTTGGACAATTTCACCGGCCTGCCGTCCATGCGTACTGTTGTCGCCTTCTTCATGATCCCTTCGCATTCTGCAGGCTTTCTTCCAGCGCCGCGAGAAGGTCGTTCGGCTCCTCCTCAAGGTCGGTCTCGACCTCCGGTGCCTCGACAGTGTCACCGGCCCGAATCTTCTCCTCCAGCAAGGCTTTCAGTCCCTCGCGGCGCTCGTCGGTATACTTGGCCGGATCGAAGCCCGCAGTCATCTCCTGCATGATCTGCTTGATGCGCTCCTTGAGCGGCTCGTCCACTTCGGTTTTTTCCGGCTGCAATTCTTCGGCGCCCAGCACGTCCTGCGCATAGTGCAGCTTGATCAATCCCAGGGCGTCCTGAAGCGGCTGCACGGTCACCAGGTACTCCCGGTCGTGCATTACCAAATGGGCCAATCCGGCCCTTGCACGCTGGTTGAGAATATCGACCAGCAGGCGATAGGGTTTCTCGCCGCCTTTACCGGGCAAAAGGTAGTAGGGCTGGCTGTAGTACACCGGCGGCACCTCCGATAGATGGATGAAATCCATGATCTCCACCGAATGACTGCGCTCGGGCGCTACCGAAGCCAGTTCTTCGTCGGCCAGGGCCACGTACTGTCCGGGTTCGATTTCGTAACCGCGCACGATCTCCTCTGCGGGTACGACCCGCTCTTCAGCAGGGCAGACCATGCGCCGTTTGAGCGGGGCGTAATCCTGGTCGTGCAGCATCGTAAAGCCGATCCCGCCACGGCGAACGGCACTGACCAGTTGGATGGGAATGGCCACCAGTCCGAAACTGATCGTGCCGCTCCATAAACTTCGACCCGGCATTTTAACTTCTCCCTTCAAAGATGGACAAGGTGCTTCAACCCCTCTAATCTTTCGCGCTAACGGGGTTGGGCTTCACCACGTGTTCGGGCGCCTTGTCGTCACGCAGCCCCTTGAACGCGGCCTGCTGAATCAGTCCGCCGGGAGGCCAACGCCGGTATTCTACTTCGACCACCAGTTGGGGCCGCACAAATTGCACCGCCTGTTTGGGAACCGGTCCGGCAAAAGGATTGTCGCCGCTGCTCAGCGCACCCAGCCTTGAATGCAGCCCACCATGAACTTCATCGCTGAACCCCGAGCCCACGCTGCCGGCATACATCAGGCGTTCCTGGTCATTGTAGTATCCCAACAGCAGAGAACCCACCCGGCCGGAGCTGGACTGGGGCCTCCAACCGCCCACCACAAGGGAATGCCGCTGTATCAACTTGATTTTGCGCCAATTACCCGAACGCCGGCCCGGTTCATAGCGACTGTCCCCGTGCTTGGCGACAACCCCTTCCAGGCCGTGTTGCCGGGCGGTTTCAAGCACGGCCATTCCCCTGTTCGCATAACTGGGCGGTACCTGACAGCGCGGGTGATTCATCTCCAATCGCTCCAGTATGTATCGCCGCTGCGCGTATGGCGCATCCATAATGATCCAGCCCTCCAGAAAGAGGATGTCGAAAGGGTAGAACCGGACAGGCTGCACGCGCGCCAGCCGTGCCGCCTGCTCCGGGCCGGCATGCATACGGTGTTGCAGCAACCCGAAACTGGGGTACCCGCTGCGGTCCAGCGCCACGATCTCGCCGTCCAGCACAAACGGCTGACCCAGCCGCAGACCCAGATCGTGCAACTCCGGGTAGCGGCCGGTGACATTCTGACCCGAGCGGCTCACGAGCGTCAGCGACCGACCGTCCCAGTAAACCATCACCCGCACGCCGTCCCATTTGAATTCGAAATGCCAACCCGATTTCACCGGCAGCTCCGCCGGCCGGCTCAGCATGGGCGCAAGAGCGCGCGGCATCGCGCCCAACCGACATCCGGAACACCGCACCAGGCCGCTCATCGGCTTCGCGCCTGTTTCAAACTGGCCTCGAGCGCCTGAACCAGCGCATCCCCGGAGGTGGTCGGACGGGGCCGGAAAGGGACGATCTTGATCTTGCGACCGGCGGCCTTCTGCTCGATCACCTCCCGCAGCTTGGCTTGATACTCATTTCGAAACTGCTCGGGCCGGAATGGGGCGCTCAAATTCTCGATCAACTCAGTGCCGATTTTCATTTCGCGCTCGGTGACCGTCACTCGAGGAAATTCGAGTTCATCGCGTGCCACTACTTCGTCGGCAAACCGTAAGGTCATCAGCTCCAGGCCGAAGCGGCCCGCCCGCAGCGCACCCAGATAGGTGCGGCGGCGCATGCTCCAACGGCAGATGCCGGTCAACCCGGCTTCGGCCAACGCCGCGGAAAGCGTGTTAAAGGGCCGTTGGCTGTTATCCGCCTCAAGGTAATAGAGCCGCTGATAAAAGCGCGGATCAATCTCTGCGTCGCGCACGAATTCGAGAACTTCTATGCTGCGCCCGCGCTGCGGTTCCAGCCCAGCCACTTCCGCATCCGAAACGATCACATATTGCCCCGGAGCCACCGAATAACCCTTGATTTGATGCTCCCTGGGTACGGGTACGTTTTCGTGTGAACAGACCATCTGCTGGCGCAGGCGAACCTGGTCGCTGGCGTGCAGCAGGTTGAAGGCGATGCGCTGCTCGCGCACCGAACTGTGCAGCTTAACCGGCACATGTACTTCGGCGAAGCTGATGTTACCCTTCCAGATCGTTCGACCGGCCATAACCCTCTCCACCACAACCCACTTCCAATAGATCCAGAAAGTTCCGGCCGGAGCCTGGATTTGTAAATAAAGCGGTTAAAGTATTTTGACCTGCCGGGCAAAGTCATTATAATGGCGATCGGTCGTGAACCGGTTCGTGCCTCCATAGATGCTGCCGGCAAATCAAAAGGACCGGAGAACAGCATGCGGCCCGGCCTGCATCATGACCAATCGCTCGTGCGGTTAAACAAATTGACACAGTTACATGGCTATTCTACATTTCGGTCCTTCATCAGGCCTGGCAACCAGTAAACGTTGAAACCGGAAGCTGTCCTGATGGGGCAGACAGACCGCCGCTGCAACGCCCTGTGGAGCGAAACGCCATGTCGAAACCGATCAACCCTTCCGCTACGATTCACGTGCGCAGCGCGCTGCGGCCCGGCGACATCGGCGCCGTCATCCGCCTGCACGGCCTGGTATACGGCGCCGAGTACCAGTTCGATTATACCTTCGAAGGTTACGTGGCCGAAGGCCTCGTCCAGTTTTTGAAGGCGCACGACCCTGGGCGCGACTGTCTGTGGTTGGCCGAAGAAGAGGATCAGCTGGTGGGCTGCATCGCCATCGTGCACCGGACGAACACAGAGGCCCAGTTGCGCTGGTTTCTATTGCATCCGGATTTCCGGGGACAGGGATTGGGGCGCCGGCTGCTGAACCAGGCGCTCGACTTTTGCCGGGCAGCCGGCTACCAGACCGTGCTGCTGTGGACCGTGCGTGGGCTGCAAGCCGCCACCCACCTTTATCGCTCGGCAGGCTTCCGCATAACCGAAGCGCACACCGCCAGCCTTTGGGGCCGCACCATCACCGAAGAGCGCTACGATCTCAGCCTGGCTGCGTCGGAACACTACTCGCTGCGCTCTACATTGTAGGTGATTCCGCAATTCGATACGAAAAGACCTACCCGGAACGCTATTGGCACTTTTGGAACAGGGCCTGTGCGCACATTTCAAGCCGACGCCGCCGGCAGCAGACTGATCGCCAGGGCCCCTTGGACTTGAATCCGAATGCTTGCGTTGACCATCACCCCCGGGCGCATCGCCCGAACAGTCCCAACAAGCGTTCGATTCCGCTCCGGAACGTCTCCGTTTCGGGCAGCAGACTGATCACCACGCAGCCCTCCTTGCTGAACTCGTAGAAGTAGCCGGGATGAATCAGCGTGTCGGCACGCTCCAATGCAATCAGCGCGCGGGCGGTGTCGGTGACATCATCGTCGATTTCAACGATGGCGTACCAGCCCCCCTCGCACCCCAGCACACGACAGTTTTCGGTTTGCGCCGTACGTGCCTGCAACGCTTTGCGGTTGACTGCCAGACGCGTTCGTACCTGGGCCTGGATAGCCTCGCGCCCGGTCAGCAGCGTCGCAGCGGCATGCTGTACCGGCGTGGAAACCGTGAGATAGAAGTCGAGCAGCGTCTCCAGCCGCTCCGCCGCCGCCTGAACCATGGCCGGCTCACCTCCCAACGCGATCCAGGCCAGCTTCACCTGCGGCAGGGCCAGCAGCTTGGAAAAGCCGTTCAGGGCGAAGCTGAGGCACCGCGTGTGGCCTGCCACGCTGGTCACGCGGCGCGGGTCGGAGCCGACGGCGTAATCGGCGAACACTTCATCCACGATCAGGGCTATTTGCCGGCTCCGGCACAGATCGTCCAGAAAGCGAAGCTCGTCGCGTTTTAGAAAGGAGCCGGTCGGATTGTTGGGATTGACCGCCACGACGGCCCTCGTGCGTGGCGTGACAAGAGCGGACAGCACCTCCAGGTCGATGCGCCAGCCCTGTTCGGCGTGATAGCCGAGGGGGTAGAAAACGCCTTGCAGCCCCTCGAAGGCGGCCAGGTACTCCAACAGTGGATAACCCGGTCTTGGGATGAGGACCTCGTCGCCCGGGTCGGCCAGAAGCTTGAAGAGCATGGCATAGGCTTCACTGGTGCCGGCGGTCAGGAACAAAGACCGGGGATCGAGGGTCTGCCCCTGGAGGCGATAATAGCGCGCCAGGGCGCCGCGGGCCTCTTCCGGGCCGTGCGGATCAGGGGCATAGGGCTGGAGGGCCGACGCGGCCCAGGCCTGGACCAGGATCTCGGGCGGAAAGATCAACCCCACGCGCGTGGGATTGGATTCGGTCAGGTCGATGATCGCATGGCCGGCGGCACGCCTGGCGGCCAGCCGCTGCGCCAAGTGATTGGGCTGCAGGCTCTCTTGAATGCGTCGTGAAAACATCGCTATTTCTGTTCCAGCACCGAGCGTACTTTCTGCGCCAGCGCATCCGCGGAAAAAGGCTTCTGAAGGAAATTCAGGTTGTTGCTCAGCAGCCCCTGCCGGCCGATCACTTCGGCGGTGTAGCCGGACATGAACAGGGTTTTGATACCTGGAAACAGCGCGCTGATTCGCGCAGTCAATTCCTGACCGTTCATACGGGGCATCACCACATCGGTAAGCAGCAGGTGCAGCGAACCGTGGTGCTTGCGGACCAATTCCAGCGCCTCGTCCCCATTGCGCGCCGCCAGCACCGAGTATCCGTAGCGCTTCAGCATATTAAAACCCAAGCTCAGAACCGCCTCTTCATCTTCCACCAGCAGAATGGTTTCATCGCCTTTTAATTGTCCGCGGTCGGGCGGTGCGGCGGCCCTTTCCTGCCGTGATGTTACCCGCGGCAGGTAGATCGTGATGGTCGTGCCATGTCCCGCCTCGCTGTACACATTAATAAAGCCTTCATTTTGCTTCACGATTCCATATACGGTGGCCAATCCCAGGCCGGTGCCCTTGCCCACTTCCTTGGTGGTGAAAAAAGGAGTAAAAAGATGTTCCTTGACCTCGCGGGTCATCCCGCAGCCATTGTCGCTGACCGCCAACTGGACAAACGCGCCGGCCCGGAAACCAGCATGGGTTCTGCTGTAACCGTCGTCCAGCACAATATTGGTGGTTGCGATGCTCAACATTCCGGCTCCCGAGATGGCATCCCGTGCGTTAACCGCCAGGTTGGCCAGGATCTGATCGAGTTGCACCGGGTCCACCTTGACCGGCCAGAGCGCCTGACCGGGTTTCCAGATCAGTTCGATATCTTCACCGATCAATCGGCGCAGCATGGTCAACATGCCCCCGACCTTGTCGTTGATATCCAGCACTTTGGGGCGGATCGTCTGCTTACGGGCGAACGCCAGCAGCTGGCGGGTCAAATCGGCGGATCGCTGGGCTGCTTTGCGAATCTCGCCCAGGTCGGTCTGCAGCGGCGGATCCGCGTCGCCCCGATCAAGGGCCAAATCGCAGTGACCGATGATCACCCCTAACATGTTATTGAAATCGTGGGCAATGCCACCCGCAAGGCGACCTACTGATTCCATCTTTTGCGCTTGAACCAACTGTTCTTCGACCCGCTTACGCTCTGTGATTTCAGTGTGGGTACCCAGCATGCGCACCGGGCGGCCCTGTTCGTCGCGCTGCATGATTTTACCCTGTGACAAAATCCACTTCCACTGACCGTCGAGGGTGCGCTGCCGAAATTCGCTGCGGTAGCGGGAGGTACGACCGCAAACGTAATCATTGAACTTGCCCACGGCCGCATCGCGATCGTCCGGGTGAAGGCGTTCACTCCAGTTCTCCAGGCTCTCGGTGAATGCGGCGGGTTCATACCCCAGCATGCGCGCATACTCATCACTGACGGTCTGGGTGCCTGTTTGAAAGTTGATATCGTAAAGCCCCTGGTTGGCAGCGGCCAGCGCAAGGCGCAGGCGCTCCTCGCTGGCGCGCAAATCGGCCTCGGCGCGACGGCGTTCAGTTGCGTCAGCGGCCAGCAAGAGTCGGGCCCGCCGACCGGCGAATTCAAAGCTGTGAGAGGTAATCTCCACTTCGATCACCTCGCCGTTTTTCTTGCGGTGCCGCCAAAAGCCCGCCTTTCTGAACCCCTCGGGCAGCTCTCCGACATTGTGCATCAGGCGTGCAAGATCCTCGGCAGGACGAATGTCGGCGATGGTCATGCCCAGAAACTCCGCGCGGCTATAACCGTAATGGCTCACCGCAGCGTCGTTGACGGCCAGGAAGCCGAGGCTCTCGAGATCATAGACCCACATGGGATGCGGATTGGATTCGAACAATTCGCGGTAGCGCCGTTCACTTTCGCGCAAAGCAATTTCGGCGGCCCGTTCGGCCGTCTGATCGCGGAAGACCAGCACGACGCCGACCACTCTGCCCTGATCGTCCCGCACCGGCGCGCCGCTGTCGGCGATGGGGCGTTCTGCCCCGTCGCGCGAGACGAGGAGCGTGTGGTTGGCCGGGCCGACGGTGTTCCCCTCGCGCAACACCCGCATCGCCGGATTTTCGACCACTTGCCGATTGTTTTCATTAATGATCCGAAAGACTTCTTCGAGCGGGCGCCCCACGGCCGCGTGTTCGGACCAACCCGTGAGGCGGACCGCAACTGGATTCATGTGGGTCACGCGGCCGTCGCCATCGGCTGAAATGACCCCGTCGCCGATACCATAGAATGTGGCCCGGAATTCCTCCCGGGCTTCGCGCCGCAGGCGTTCGGCCTCATGGAGTTTACGGTACAGCCCCTGTTGTCGGTGACGGTAGACCAGGGTGACCAGCAATCCGGTCAGCGCCACCCCCAGGGCGAACAGCGCCACCATGGCACTCCAGCGAAACTGCAATTCGGCGAATATCTCTTCCGCATCCATTTTGGTCACCATGAACCAGGTGCTGCCGGGCACCGCCCGGAGGTCGGAGAGCACCTTCACCCCCCGGTAGTCCACCCCTTCGAAGCTTCCGGTTCCGCCCCGCAGAGCCTGTGCAGCCGGAAGGGCCGGTTCCGAGAGCGGTAGGCGCAGCTTGAGGTCGCTGCCGTTGCGGTGGCGCGGTGCGTTGAGAAACAGGACGTCACTCTTGTCCCGGCGCACCAGCAGAGTCTCGGCGCTTTGGCTGGGCGTGGGCCATGACCGGATCATCGGAAACAGATAGTGCTGCGGATCGCTGCGCAGAAGCAACACCGCCAGCAGATTATGTCCGGCAGCCGGAATCGGCGCAGCCACATCGAGGTGGGGAGGCCCTGCGGTATCCGGCCGCACGATTTCTCCCAGAAGCGCCGCCCGGCCGGTCACCGCCCGTTCAACCAAATCGCGGGCAGCGGAATCCAGTTCGGTGGTTCGAGGATCGAGCGCAACCAGAAGACCACCCTCAGGCGTCGTCAGCAGCGCATCGACAAAATCATCGCTCTCCTGGATCCGCGCCAACCGGGCCCTCAGGTCCTCGCGGGCAGGCCGGTCGTCCGGAACAGACTGCAGACGTTCAAGGGTGAGGCGCAGAACCGGCGCCACGGCATTCAGACGCGCGGCCGCAACAACTTTTTCCCTCCAGGCCACAATCTGGCCGATCTTGAGGTCGGCGACGGTCTGCAATTCGGCGTGCCGACGGGTTTGCAGAGCGCGTGCGTCATGGCGGTAGAACATCAGTCCGCCAATGATCAGGACCAGGGCCGCTGCCAGGCACAATGCGACCTGCGGTAGAGGGACCGCTGAAGTGGAATCGAGCCTTTTCATTCGCCCTCACTGGACAGGCGGGATTGCCGGCGAGCGTTCAGAACATCCGGCTGAAGGTGATTTCATCTGACGGACGGATCTTACGAGGGAGACCGCCTCCGAGCAAGCAAAAAAGTCGTTTTTGCGGAGTCCCTTGCCGAAGCAGGCGCACCAACTCACGATCTTTACAGCATTTCCGGCCGGCGGCAGGCTGACTGGCCGAGCTGGTTAGGCATTTTGTTGATGGTCCAGGTTGGAGCTGCCTGCAGGCGAAAACCATTGCGCAGCCGGGTGGAGTTGCGGCCGGTGAAAACAGGCCTGTGCGTCAAAATTTTCCAGCA
>DDYQ01000010.1 GCA_002348005.1 Desulfobacteraceae bacterium UBA2230
CCTACAATCAGGGAGAAAAAGAGTAGTTTAATTTTCATTTCTGGTTTTCCTTATTTTTATTTTCTTTTCGATCTGATGGCTCACTCGTGCCGTAAAGCCTCAATCGGATCCATTTTGGCAGCCTGGTTAGCAGGGATGAAACCAAAGAACACACCCACCGCTGCCGCCGAGGCAAATGCCAGCAGCAGCGATTCAGGCACCACCACGGTGCGCATCCCGCCCGTTTCACCAAACAGCCATGCGCCGCCGATACCGGCAAGCAACCCGAGCAGCCCGCCAATCAGGCTGAGAATCATGGCTTCGGTGAGAAACTGCGTGCGGATATCTCCAGGGGTGGCTCCCAACGACTGACGGATGCCGATCTCGCGCGTGCGTTCGGTCACGCTCACCAGCATGATGTTCATCACACCGATGCCGCCTACGAGGAGGGATATCGCCGCGACTGACCCCAGCAGGACAGTCAGCGTGTTTTGCGTATCCGTGGCCGTTTCGAGGATCGACGCCATGTTGCGAATCTGGAAATCCGCGGCCCTGTGCCGGGAATTCAGGAGCGCGGCCACGGCGTCCTGCGTTTCGTCGATGAAGGCAACGTCGTCCACTGCCACCGTGATGGTGCGCAGGAAACGCTGGCCGAAAAGCCGCAGCCCCCCGGTCGTGAGCGGGACCAGCACCATGTCGTCCTGGTCCTGGCCTTGCGGCGAGGCGCCGCGCACCGTCATCAGGCCGATGACCTGGAACAGCACGTTGTTGAGCACGAGATACTGCCCGACCGGATCCACTTCCTTCGGAAACAGATTGTCCGCGACGGTCTGGCCTAGCACGACCACCGCGGCATAGCTCTTCAAGTCCGCCGTTGAAAAAAACACCCCCCGGCTGAGCGGCCAGTTGCGCGCCTCCGGAAATGTCGCGGAGGTTCCGGTCGCCTGGGTCTGGTAATCGGAATTGCCGAAGCGGGCGGTGACGCTCGCGCCCAGCTCGGGCACGGCGGCGAGCACATTGGGCAGTTCGGCGATCATGTCCGCATCCTCCGGCACCAGCGAGGCGACGGTCCCGCCCACGCCCCTGCGATTCGGCTGGCCCGGACGGATCAGCAGCAGGTTCGTACCCATGGCGCTGATGCGATCGAGCACGACCTGCTTGGCACCGTCGCCGATGGCGAGCATTGCGATCACGGAGGCGACGCCGATCACGATGCCGAGCAGGGTAAGCACCGTGCGGTTGAGGTTGGCGCGTAGCGCCCGCACTGCGGTCTTCGGCGCCTCAAGCGCCCCGGCGAGGAAAGAAGCGCCCCCCCCGTCTTGCGCCTGCGCAATGTCCGGTGCCGGCGCTGCACCGGAAAGTTGCGGGCCGGGATCGCTTACGATCCGCCCATCTCTGATTTCGATGACTCTTTTTGCCTGCGCGGCAATGTCGAGCGCATGCGTGATGAGAATCACGGTGTGTCCGCGGCGCGACAGGTCCTGCAGCAGCGCCATGACTTCGACCCCGCTTTTGCTGTCGAGCGCGCCGGTAGGCTCGTCGGCAAGGACGATGCGCCCGCCGTTCATCAGGGCGCGGGCGATGGACACACGCTGCTGCTGCCCGCCGGAAAGCTGGCCGGGCCGGTGGGCAAGCCGATCGCCCAGGCCAAGCGAGACAAGCAGCTCTCTGGCGCGCGCATCCCGCTCAGCGGGCGGTATCCCCGAATAGACCGCCGGCACCTCGACGTTCTCGAGCGCGGACGCGGTGTCGATCAGGTTGTAGCTCTGGAAAATGAAACCGAACGCCTCGCGCCGCAGCCGCGCCAGCTCGTCGTGCCCGAAGCCCGAAACATCCTCGCCCATGAAGCGGTAGATGCCGCTGGTCGGCCGGTCGAGGCAGCCAACCATGTTCATGAGTGTAGTCTTGCCCGACCCCGAGGCGCCCATGATCGCGAGGAACTCGCCCGGGTAGATCTTCAGGCTGACCCCGTGAAGCACTTCGACGTCCAACTCGCCACTGCGGTAGGTCTTGCTCAAATCGACGAGTTCGATCAGGGGCCCGGTTGTTGAATTCGCGGAAACAGCAGGCTCCGGGGAGCGCGCGAGCACGCCGGATCCCATCTCGGATTTCATGGGCGACCTCCCCCCGCCTTCGCCGCACTTGGCACGAGCGAACTGCTGGTCTGCGCAGGCGCAGCCGCGGCAGGCGCGCGGGTTCCGATCACGACCTTTTCGCCGGGCTCGAGGCCGGAGACAATCTGCGCCGAGACGCGGTTCATCACGCCGACCCTGACTTCGCGTTCTGCGGTGTTGCCATCGGCACCGACCACACTCACCAGAGCGCGCCCGCTGGCGAACTGGCTGCGCAGATCGGCGCCCGAGGCCCGCGCCGCGCCTTTTCCGTCGGCGGCACCGGTGCCTGAGACCCGGGGCGCGCTCGGCGGCCCCCCCGCCGCCACCGGACGCAGGGCAGTGAGTGGCACCAGCACGGCGTCCTTCGCGCCCGATGCGACGAAGAACACCTGCGCTGTCATCTGCGTCATGAGCGTCTGGTCGGTGTTCGCCACGTCGAACAGAGCGTCGTAGAGCACGACGTTGTTCACCACGGTTGGCGTGGGTGGAATCTGGCGCAGCTTGCTGTAAAAGCGGCGGTTGTCCCCGCCGAGCGTAGTGAAGTAAACGTCCATACCGACGTGCAGTTTGGGGACGTCAGCCTCCGAGACCTGTGCCTGAACCGTCATCGTCGACAGGTCCGCGATGCGCATGACGATGGGCGCCTGCTGGTTGGCATTCAGCGTCTGGCCCTGCTTCGCAGCCTGCGAGACGACCGTTCCCGCCATCGGTGCATAGATTTTGGTGTAGCCGAGGCTCGCCTCGTCCCCGCGCAAGGTGGACCTGGTCTGCTCGATCTGCGCCTTGATCGAATTGTACTGGGCCAGCGCCGATTTCCGTGTTGCCTCGGCTATTTGCAGCGCGTCGGTCGAAGTGGCTTCCTCGCGTGTGAGGTTTTGTTGCCGCGTGAGCTGAAGATCGGCGAGGGCGAGCTGCGCCAGCTTTTCGTCAAGCTGTGCCTGCTGGTTGAGCAGCTGGGCGCGATCGCCGTCGACTTTGGCCTGGTAGACCGAGGGGTCAATCTCGGCCAGAAGTTCTCCGGCTTTGACCATGGCCCCAATTTCCACGAGGATCTTCTTCAGCTGCCCGGAGACCTGGGTGCCGACATCCACGTATTCCTTGGGCTGGAGCGTGCCGGTCGCAGTGACCGTATCTTCGAGGTTACCACGCGTGACCACCGCAGTGAGAACTGGATTGGCCGAGCTGTCTTGGGCAAACCACGCCTGCCATGCGTAATACCCGCCGCCCGCCAGCACCGCCGAAACCGCAAGAATAAACGCCGGCCAGCCCAGGCGCGACGTGCGCGAGCGGCCGCGGGACGGCCTGCCGACCGACACATCCTGTTCCACGCCGGCCACTGTTTCGACATCTGAATTCATGGCACGCTATCCCTTAGCTCCGCGGCTTCACGTCATAAGAACTTGCTTCAGGTGTTTGGGCGCATACGGGATTCAGCCTTGTGTGTCAAGGACAGCGCAAGCCCTCGTTGATCCATTCCATTTACGACAGTCTTATCCAAGTCTATCCTTCTCAACTCACGAGCGATTCGTCCTAGAAAAGGGCCGGTGACTTCTCGCCCAATCTCGCACTGGGGCCGGAGTAAATGATAACCCAAACCATGGAATGGCAATGTTCTTAACTGCTCCTAAATTTGCCCAAAATCAACTCAAGAAGAACACCACAATCGATCGGGTACCTCGTGTCAGACATATCTCTGTTTCGGGGTAGGCGATGCTTTCCACTGAGTGGGAGATACCACAGCCTCTGAGCGGGGCGACTCGAAGAAGAAATGAGTATCTTTTCCTCGGCTTGGAGTTCAGTTTCTTGTCGCTGCTGTCCAACAATTTGGGTCGTCCAGCGGCCTCGTCCAAGAAGTAGAGCTCCGGTTTTCCTACGGCGCCAAGACGTCTCCGGGCGGGCTTGTACTGGCGCTCATTAATCCCTGTCGTGCCCGCGCTTCAAACCCCTGTCTCTTTGATCGCTCTTGCCCCTCTCCTTGAACCTTACCTCTCTTGGGTAGTGGTCCCTTGGCAGTTCTACCCAGGGTCCGCTCCTTGAGTTTGAGTAGGACCAGCGGTTGTTTTGGTAGTAATAGTGATACCCGCCGTGATAGTAATATGGTTCTTCTTCCAACACAACAATCGACGGAAGAGGGGGCACCACGACTACACCATGGTCTCGCCGTCCGGGCACCACCATGCACGCCGAAAGCATAAACGCTACGACCAGCACGGCAAAAAATGTCCTTTTCATTTTCATCCTCCCTCGGTGGCTTTTCCTGTTCACACCGAATGCCTCATGTTTACAAGGTAATGGTAGACCTGCATCATGCAAATAGTTACTGCAAATGGCCTGCCA
>DDYQ01000160.1:0-134 GCA_002348005.1 Desulfobacteraceae bacterium UBA2230
CCAGAATGACGATGTCGGTGATGTGCGCCCCACGCGACCGCATGGCGGAAAAGGCCTCGTGGCCGGGTGTGTCCAGAAAGGAGATTTCACCCCGGTCGGTTGAGACCATGTAGGCACCAATGTGCTGGGTGATG
>DDYQ01000160.1:148-15886 GCA_002348005.1 Desulfobacteraceae bacterium UBA2230
CCGTGGTCGACGTGCCCCATAATGGTTACGACCGGAGGCCGCGGCTGCAGTTTTTCAGGGTCGTCCTGCTCCTGGGTCACTTTCAACAGGGACTCTTCCTCAAAAGCGGCTTTTTCGATTTCGTAATTGAATTCACCTGCGACCAGAGCGGCGGTGTCGTAGTCGATGGTCTGGTTCACGGTGGCCATCACGCCCATGCCGAACAGTTTGGCAATCATCTCCGACGCTTTGATGTTCATGCGTTTGGCCAGTTCGGAGAGCACGATGGTTTCATCGATTTTGACGCGTCTTTTGATTTGCTTGGCTGTAGTAATCTGGGTCTTGAGCGGCAGCGGCACCTCTTTGGCCTTGCCGCCCTTGCGGCCCTTGCGGCCGCGTAAACGATCGTACAGATCGGCGCCTTCGATCACCTCTTTCTTGTGGAAAGCGACCTTCTTTTTGACCGGGCGCTTGTCTGCTACCGGCTCCTCCTCTTTGAACGTCTTTTTCTTGCCCTTCTTTTTAGGGCGTTCGTCTTTGGCCGGCTGTGTTTTCTCAGTCGTCGCAGGCGGCTCGGTCGGCGTCGGCGGGGGAACCGCAGGTTCGGATTTTCGCGCAGTAGGCTCGGGCGGCTGAACGGGCCGGTCAGGCAGACGGATGATCTTGGCTGCCATCTCTTTCTTCTTTTTCTTGACCTTGGGGATGGCTTCCCGCGCGGCGTCGTCGCCTTCGGTGTCCGCGGACGGTTCGGCGGCCGTGTCCTCGGCCTCCGCACCTTCGACCGCCTGCACGGCCTCCTGCTGTTCGGCGTTTTCCGCCGCTTCCGTTTCGGCCGAGGCTGGCTCCAGCGGCGTCGCGAAGGGTTCAGCCGGCTCAGCCGGCGCATCGGGTGCGGCCGCAGTTTCGGGGGGCGCTTCTTCCGGCGATGCAACCATTTCTTCCGGCTGAGGCGCTTCCTTCTCTTCCGGTTCTTCCGGTTGCGGCTCGGCCGTCGGGGCGGCGGTCGTTGCTTCCGCCGTAATGGTTTCTTCGGCAGCTACTTCCTCGTCGCTCTCTACCACTTTGCGACGGCGGCGGATGACGGTAGGTTTAACGCGCTTCTCTTCCAGATCGGGCTCGGGCTTTCCCTGAACAAAATTACGGATCTGCATCTCCACATCCTCATCCAGCGTGCTCATGTGCGAATTGACGCCGAGATCGAGAACCATGATCTTTTCGAGCAGCGTTTTGTTGGTCATGTTGAGCTCGCGTGCAAGCTCATACACTCTTTTTTTGGGTAGTGTCATCCATCCCCCTTGCTACAAAAATTCCGCTATTCATGCTTAACCTGCGGTCGTGTCATCGCCGGGCGCTTCATGAGTATCCGCTTCATCTGGAAGATCGGCGTCTTTTGCTGTCGCCGCGGGTTCCTCCTGGATCGCATCCTGACCGGACGCTTCCGCCGTATTTTGGTCCTTGCGCTGGTTTTCTTCCACGACCGTCTGTGCGGCGCCGATCAGTTCCCGGCCTTTTTCTTCACCGATACCCCGGATGCTTCTAAGATCTTCGACCTCGGCATTGGCCAGCTCTTCGGCCGAATAAAAGCCCTTCTCGAACAAGAGATCGGCCATGCCGGCGTCCACCCCGTCGATTTGTCTGAGCGATTCGTAGCCTTGCTTCATTGTCTCGTTGTACTGGGCTTCGCTGGTGACATCCAGATGCCAGCCGGTCAACTTAGACGCCAGCCGCACATTTTGTCCCCGCTTGCCGATAGCCACCGAAAGGAAATCGTCCGGTACGATCACCTCCATCGAGCGGTTGCTCTCGTCGATGATGACGCGCTTTATCTCAGCCGGTGCCAGCGCATTGCAGACAAATTTGGCCGAATCGACGTGCCAGGGAATGATATCGATTTTCTCACCGCGCAATTCCTGTACCACGTTCTGAACCCGACTGCCCTTCATGCCCACGCAGGCGCNNCGATTTTAGCACGGCTGCCCGGCTCGCGGGCCGCGCCTTTGATTTCCACAATGCCCTCGGAGATCTCCGGAACTTCGGTTTTGAACAGCATAACCAGGAAATCAGGATGCGTGCGGGTCAGCAGGATCTGAGGCCCGCGGGTTTCATACAATACATCCAAAATTAGCGCCCGGATGCGGTCACCCCGGCGATAGCTTTCCCGCGGCACCTGTTCGCGCACCGGCAGAATGGCTTCGGTGTTACCCAGGTTTACGATGATGTCGCCACGGTCGAACCGCTGTACGATGCCGTTGATGATTTCGCCCTTACGCTCGATGAAGGTGGCGTAGACGGCATCGCGTTCGGCATCCTTGAGNNATCACCTGCTTGGCCGACTGCGCGGCGATGCGTCCGAAAGTCGTAGCGTCCATCTTGGTTCCCAGGCTGTCGCCCACTTCGCATTCGGGATCCAGTCGCCGTCCCTCCTCCAGGCTGATCTGCAGGTCAGGTTCCTCGACATTTTCAACGACTTCTTTGAACTGAAACACTTCGATTTCACCACTCTCGTCGTTGAAATTGGCTTCGATCTCCACCCTGGCGCCGTAGCGCTTCCGTGCAGCGGAACGCAGGGCCTCCTCGAGCGCCTGAATCAGAATCTGGCGATCAATACCTTTATCGCGGCTGACTTGTTCCACTACGCGCTTAATATCTGCTATAAACATGCTGCTTCTCCATTATGGCTTTCGCTTGGGACGCCCTGGGCGGCGTGTCCCGCCCTCCGTCCGGTCCTCCTCCCCATCGACCACCAGCGCTTTGGTGATGTCGTCGAAGGCGATGGCTACGGACCTGTCCCGGGTGGCAACGTGCACCAATCCGTCATGAATGGCTTCCAATGTGCCGGTAAAATTCCTCTGACCCTCGATCGGCCGGCCGGTCCGAATTTTGACCCGCCGCCCGGCGCAGCGCTCGAAATCGGCCGGTTTGGCCATCGGACGATGCGGTCCGGGCGATGATACCTCCAACCGGTAGGGCATATCGGTTTCCAGTCCGACATCGAGCAGGTCGTCCAACTGACGGCTGATTGTGGTACAATCCTCCAAGGTGACACCGCCGGGCTTGTCCAGATAGAGTCGCAGCGTTCGACCGCCCGGTTCGCGCTGAAATTCGACGAACAACAGCGTGAGGCCTTCGCTGAGGCACAGCGGCTCGGCCAGTTTCCAGACGCGTTTTACGATCGGATTGGCGGCACCTCCTACAACATACTGTGGTTCAGAATTATCCAGACCATCCATCTTGTGGTCGTGCCTCCTCGGCGAAAAAACAAAAACGGGCATAAAGCCCGTTCCCTTGGTAAAGAAGATCTCACTGCGCTTGGTAGAACTTATCCTATCTGATCACATCATCTGAATACCTTCACCTATGCAAGCGAAAGGTTCTGCTTCACCAGGTACTCGTATCAGATGAAGTCGGACTTACATGTGGAGCGGGCAACGAGATTCGAACNNCCAAGCTTGGGAAGCTTGTACTCTACCAACTGAGCTATGCCCGCAATCCAGAGGGACTATATATGTTATCACCCCAAGCTTGTCAACTGGTATTGTTCGACAAATTTATAATGAACGGCTTGCTGCCAGGGCTGGCGAAGCGGCGCCGGAATGCGTTCTACGGCCCTGATGGGCGCTATTTGTTCAGCAGGTCAAGGATTTCTTGAAGTTCAGAGCGGATTTCCTGCAGCAATCCGGATTGGGGGGGCTGTAGGCCGTCGCCCTCACGGGATTTTAGGTTTTGACGCGCCCCCCTGATCGTAAATTTGCGGTCGTAGAGCAGGTGCTTGATCGTCAGGATCAGCTGCACCTCGGTCTTGCGGTAAAGTCGCTGTCCCGCGGCGGTCCGCTGAGGTCTGATGCGTGGAAATTCATTCTCCCAAAACCGCAGCACGGATGCCGGCAAGCCGGTCAGTCTGCAGACTTCGCCGATCCGAAAGTAGAGCTTATCGGGGATCGGTGGTGTTGCGGGAGACGCATTCATGGGCGCTCCTTGTTGCGGCAATCATGCCGGCAACTCCGCTTTGAATTGTTCGATCAGCCGATCCGTGATCTGCCGCTGCACCTGATTGACGGCTTCATCCGACAACGTCATATCCGGTGCACGGTAGGTGATGCGCAGCGAAACGCTTTTGCGGCCTGCGGGAATCGGCGACCCAGCGAACACATCGAAAAGCCGTACCTGCTCGACCCACTGTGCATTCAGTTGGCGCACCCAGTCAATCATTTCACCGGCTTCCGTGTCCTGCGCCACGATCAGGGTGACATCCCGATCCGTATAAGGGAAGCGGGGCAAGGGACGGGATTGGATCGCCTCGGGAAGCTTCGCCACGAGTGTCGGCAGATCGATTTCAAACAGAAACAGCGGCTGTTTGATATCGAAGGCGTGCAACACCTTGGGGGAGACTTCGGCCACGATTCCCAGGTGGGCGTCACCGACGGTGATGCGCGCGCTGCTGCCCGGAAGGGTATAGGTGCACTCCGCTTCCGACAGGCGCGTAAAGCGGACTTCCGCGATATTGAGGTTTTCCAGCAGTGCTTCCACGATACCCTTGGCATCATAGAAGTCGCAGGGTTCCGCTTTGGTAAACCAGGCCGCTGCATGGCGGTTGCCGGTCCATACACCGGACAGCATTTCGATCTCCTCCGGCAGTTCATCCGTCGCACGTCCGATGAAGACCTTGCCGATCTCGAAGAGCTTCACGGTTCTGGACTGGTGGGCCAGGTTGCGTTGAACCGTATCGAGCAGACCCGGCACAAGGCTGGTCCGCATCACGGTCTGCGAATCACTGATCGGGTTGAGAATCCGGATATGGCGGCGGCGCGCGTCGTGTACCTTGAGGCGCAGCCGGTCGCCCGCATCCAGGGGAATGAAGCTGTAGGTGATCGCTTCGCTGAAGCCGAATCCGGTCAGCAGCCGTCGCAGCCGCCCACGCTGCTTCCATAGCGGTGCGCTCCCGAAGGCCCCGGCCGGAATGGTCGGGAAGGTAATCGGGATCAGATCATACCCGTGCCGTCGGGCCACTTCCTCCATGAGATCCTCGGGACGGCTGACATCCACGCGGAAGGAGGGCACGCCGACCATCAATTCCTGCTCGTCGACAGGTTCGACCTCGAACCCGATGGAAGACAGAAGGCCGGCGATTTCTTCGCGATCGAGGGCCGTTCCCAGCAGCCGGTTCGTGGCGGCCGTGCCGATTGCAATACGGGGCGGTTCGGGGACATTGTTCCGGACATCGATGCAGCCTCCGATCAATCGGCCGCCGCCCATTTCAACCATCAACTGAGCCGCCCGATCCAAAGCATAGAGGCAGCCCCAGGGATCGACCCCGCGTTCGAAGCGATGGGATGCTTCCGTGCTGAGCCCCAGCCGTTTGGCCGTCTGGCGGATACTGATGGGGTCGAAGTAGGCACTTTCGATGAGCACGCGCTGCGTACGGTCCTCGATTTCGGAGTTGAGGCCGCCCATCACCCCCGCGACGCCGACCGGCCGCCGCCCGTCGCAGATCATCAGCATATCGGCGGCCATGCGGCGTTCCCTGCCGTCCAGGGTGGTGAACAGTTCTCCTTCGTGGGCCGTGCGAACGACGATGCGGTTTTCGGCCAGCCGGTCAAAGTCAAACGCGTGCAGCGGCTGTCCGGTCTCCATCAGAATATAATTGGTGATATCCACCAGGTTATTGATCGGTCGCAGACCCACTGACATCAGACGATCCTGAAGCCAGAAAGGCGAGGGCGCCACCTTGATGGTGTCTATCAGGCGGGCCGTATAGCGCGGGCAGTGATCGGGCGCTTCAACGGTTACCGAAGTCGATGTGTGCAGGTCTCCGACGCTTTCGGGAAGTCGAACCGCAGGCCGCCGCAGGGGTTGTCCCGTAAATCCCGCAATCTCACGCGCAATACCCAGGATGCTCAGGCAGTCGGAACGATTGGGCGTCAGGCCGATTTCAAACAGCGTATCGCTGAGCTGCAGCGCACGGTGCAGGGGAGTGCCCGGAACGAGAGTATCATCCAGTTCCATCAAACCCGACCGGTCGATTCCAAGACCCAGTTCGCCGGCGCTGCACAGCATTCCTTCGGAAATCTGTCCGCGTATTTTGCCGGCGGCGATTTTTACATCCCCCGGCAGCAATGCGCCCGGTACTGCCAGCGGAGCCATCATCCCCGCTGCCGCATTGGCGGCGCCGCAAACCACCTGATACGTAAGTTCGCCGGCCGCGACCCGGCATAGTTTAAGATTGTCGGCTTGGGGGTGAGGTGCAACATGGGTGATGCGGGCCACATAAACCGATTCCAGATAGGCGTAGCGCTCGACCATTACTTCGACTTCGAGGCCGCTCATGGTCAACTGGTCAGCCAGCCGCTCCGGCGGCACATCGATATCGATATAGTCTCGCAACCAACTCAGACTTACTTTCATGGAAAAATCACTCTCATTGCAGCGGAGCGCACCGATCAGAATTGACTCAGGAAGCGCAGGTCGTTTTCAAAGAATTTCCGGATATCGTCAATTCCGTACTTGAGCATGGCGATCCGTTNNCACCCATTCCGAAGGCAAAACCGGTGATGCGGCGGGTGTCGTATCCGACCTTTTCGAAAACCGCCGGATGAACCATGCCGGACCCGAGCACTTCCAGCCAGCCGGTTTGTTTGCAGACCCGGCATCCCTTGCCCCTGCAGAGAACGCACAAGATATCCACCTCCGCACTCGGTTCGGTGAATGGAAAGAAGCTCGGGCGAAAGCGCAGACGTGTGCGGTCATCGAACATCTGGTGCACAAATGCGGTCAGGGTGCCTTTCAAGTCGCCGAGAGATATATTCTCGTCCACCAGCAAGCCCTCAACCTGGTGGAACATGGGCGTGTGCGTCAGGTCCGAATCGCAGCGGTAGACCTTGNNCGGATCTGGACCGGCGAGGTATGGGTCCGCAGCAAGAGCTCGTTCTCCACAAAGAAGGTGTCCTGCATGTCGCGGGCCGGATGGTCCTTGGGAATATTCAAGGCTTCGAAATTATAGTAGTCGCTTTCGACTTCCGGTCCTTCCGCGATGCGATATCCCATGTGGCTGAAGATGTCGCAGATTTGTGCGCTGATCTGAGTGAGGGGATGCAACGATCCAAGCACCGGCGCCCGGCCCGGCAATGAGATATCGATGGGCTTGGCCTCGGCAGCGCCTGCCTCCAGCCTGGCAGCGGCTTCGCGGCAGGCGGCGTCGAGCGCCTGCTTGATCTGATTGGCGCGCTGGCCGGCGGCGGGGCGCTCCTCGGCGGGCAGAAGGGCGATATTGCGCAGATGTTGCGTGATCAGGCCTTTGCGTCCGAGATATTTGACTGTTAGTGCCTGGAGGGCTTCAGGGGAAGCGGCGGTTTCGATTTCCGCCGCTGCCGTTGAATAGATCGCTTCGATGCTCCGGTCCAATTTAGATTCCTGTCGCAAGGAGGCTCAGACGTTGGCCGGCGGCCGTTCAGAACGGCCGCCGTTAGGATGGTATTCTGGAAACGCGAGTTAAGCCCGTGCGGCCAATGCGGCGATTTGCGCGAAACCGGCGGGTTCAGATATGGCCAGGTCGGCCAGAACTTTGCGGTCGAGCTTCACATCGGCTTTCTTCAGGCCGCTCATCAACACGCTGTAAGACATTTCATGCATGCGGGCGGCGGCGTTGATCCGTACAATCCACAAGCGTCGGTAATCGCGTTTCTTCTGCCGACGGTCGCGATAGGAATAATTCAGGGCCTTATCGACTGCGTCGGCCGCGGCACGATACACTTTGCTGCGTCCGCCCCGGAAGCCTTTAGCCAGCTGCAGCAGTTTGTTGCGGCGCCTGCGGGCTTTGAATCCTCTTTTGATACGCATTTAATCTCTCCTTATCCGAACGGTCCTCCGGTATTTTTCTCCGGACCGTGTCAAGCGTTCGGCCGTTAACGCCCTGAGCGGCTCTTCCCGGCAGCGGACGAGGGCGGTTAGGGCAAGCGCCGCCATTGGTCCGTTCGCCGCGGAAAGGCTAAGCAGAGGGCAAGAGTCGGCGGATTTCACGCAGATCGCAACGTTTGATGATCTGGGTCCGTCTCATTTGCCGTTTTCGCTTAGGGCTTTTCGAGGTCAAAATATGACTGTGATGCGATTTGTTGAACGTGAATTTTCCGCCGCCGGTTTTTGCAAACCGCTTGGCGGCGGAACGATTGGTTTTGATTTTGGGCATCTTTTTTCTCCTGTCTTGCCGCGATCTGCTCGCTTCCTTTTTAACATGGGTGTCGGTAGCCTGCGGCCGTTGTCGCCGCCAAATCCGATGAGGCGCTTCCGGAAAATACGGATGGCGCGAGCGCAAAAATCTGCCCACGCCAATGCGGCAGTTCAGGTATCCGTTGCCTGCCGGTGTCCCTGAGCGGGTACGCTCTATCTGGGGGCCAGCACCATGATCATGGTGCGGCCTTCAAATTTGGGCTCCTGCTCAACGATGGCAAGCGCGCCGACCTCGGTGGCGATGACCTGCAGCAATTCACGCCCCCGGTCGGCCAGGGCGATTTCACGCCCCCGGAACATCACGGTTACCTTGACCTTGTCCTTACGCTCGAGAAATTTCCGGATATGCCCAAGCTTGGTTTGCAGGTCGTGCTCTCCAGTCTTGGGACGCACCTTGATCTCTTTAAGTTGAAAGGTGGCCTGTTTTTTTTTGGCCTCTTGCTGCTTTTTGGTCTGCTCGTATTTGTAACGCCCGTAGTCCATGATTTTGCACACCGGCGGCTTGGCCGTGGGCGAAATCTCAACAAGATCGAGACCAAATTCGGAAGCGGCATGGAGCGCTTCCTTTATAGGCAAAATGCCGATCTGATTACCGTCCGGGTCGATCACCCGAACTTCCCGCACCCGAATGTTGCTGTTGATTCGTGTGCGTTGCGCCTGGCTTTCCTTTTCGGATTTGTTTAGAGCTATGCCGACACCTCCTGGCTCCACGGTTAGTACGTTCGCCCCGGAGCGGCTATGACCTGCGATCGAATGGTTCTGGGTCAGCCGCCGTCAAGGGTCAAATTTTTTAAAATCTCATCCCTTTATTAAAAGTAGAACATAAAAGCAAGTAAAAAATGCCTGAAATCACTCGGACCTGTCCCTGCAGGCCAGCGTGTATCGGGCCAGCAGGCTGTCGCGCCAATAATCGCACTCCGGTCGGCTGAAGAAGGCCTTGAAAATCGCAAGGCTTTCGGCTCGGCCGATTCCGGCGAAAACCTGCAGGCGGCTGTCACGGTACAGCGGCGGCAGGTGTGATCGCTCACAGCACGTTCCGCCGCCCATGGCATCCTCATAGGCATACACGATGGTGCCGATTCCACCGATCAGCAAAGCACCGAAACACATCAGGCAAGGCTCCAGAGTGCAGTACAGGGTAACCCGGGTGCGGTCAACCGAAAAATCCAACGCTTCCAGATGGCGCAGGGCGATCATTTCGGCATGATCCAACTCGCTGGGGATACGCCGCCGGGTGCCGGTGCGTGTGCCGCTGGCAATCGCACGCCCCTCGTAGACCAGTACGCAGCCTACCGGAAACTCTCCCGCGGCGAGCGCCTTTCGGGCGAGATCGAGCGCCATGCCCATGAAACGATCATGTTCGCGGTCCATCACTCCTCCTCGTTCCGGCACACGGTATCATCGCAAGGGCAGCGATCGTCGACTTCGAATGCCATAAGAATGCGGCGTTCCATCTCCATGCGCTTGGCCGCGAGCGCGTTCCAGTCGTGGCGCTGTATGCGATCGGTTATCTCGGACGCTGTGGGAATACCGCCCAGCCCTGTGGAGATGACTTTGCCCGAGGCGCCGTCCAGGATATCCGCCGTTTCGCCATTGGTAACGACCACCACCGGGACCTGATAGGGCGCCGCCAGACGGCCCATGGCCAGGGCCGGCCGATGGCGTGTGACCAGCGATCCGGGGCCGTAGTGAACGAGCATCGCCAGTCGTTTTCCTTGCCAAACGGTCCACGTTACAGGAATGCGGGCATATCTGTCGTTTATCCGGATTTCGAGAAAATGCGGACGCACATCCGGCAATGCATGTCCCTTATGAAGCACGAGCCAGCGGGCGATCTTCTGCCGGTAGCGTTCATCATGGGTGTCGGCCAATATCGCGCCGGTTATGAAATCGGTCAACTGTCCCATGACAAGAGAGTGGCCGTTCATGCATTTTTCCTTCTGCTTCGGCGATTTAGATTCCCGCCCGTTCAACAATAATCGTTGCCAGCCCAAGCCGAATGGTTTAGGTTGTGGCTTCCGTGTTGTATAGCATTGTCCAGCGGCAGTGTTAACACGTAACATCAAATTGATGAAGCTCAAGCAGTCTGTTAAGGGCCACAATGGAGGAAGTCGGCTTGACCTCCCGCTTCAAGCTCATTTCGAGAGGCCATAGCTGACTTTTCAGGTCTCATCGAGATTGCAGCATCCGGCAATGACTTTCAGGGAAGAATTTCAAAAACGCGAAGCCAATTTCATCTCGCCATTCGGCTGCCTTAGCGAGCATTCCAGGGGCCGTGTGCGGCCAGAGGCGCCCTGCCCGATCCGCACGGCCTTTCAGGTGGACAAGGACCGTATCCTGTTCAGCAACGCTTTCCGACGGCTCAAGCACAAGACCCAGGTGTTTATCGCGCCTGAGGGCGATCACTACCGCACCCGCCTCACCCACACCATGGAGGTGGCGCAGATAGCCCGCGCCATCGCCCGCGCCCTCAACCTCAACGAGGACCTCACCGAGGCCANNTGACCCATACCCTGGAAGTGGCCCAGATCGCGCGAACCATCGCCAGGGCCATGTTTCTCAACGAAGATCTGGCCGAGGCGGTCGCGTTGGGCCACGATCTCGGACACACCCCGTTCGGTCATGGCGGCGAAACCGTGCTGAAAGAGATCTTCTCACCGGCTTTTTCACACCAGGGCCAGAGTCTGCGCGTGGTGCATGTCCTCGAAAACCAGGGGCAGGGACTCAACCTCACCTATGAAGTCCGCGACGGTATCCTTAAACACTCCAAAGGGTATGGCGAGATTATGCCCGCGAATCCACGCGAACTGCCCTGCACACTCGAGGGGCGGGTAGTCCGGATGGCGGATATCATGGCCTACCTGAACCATGATCTGGATGACGCCATTTACAGTGGTGTAATTTCCGAAAAACAGATTCCGCCACGCTGCACGGATGTTCTGGGGGTTACGCCGAATGACCGCATCACGACCATGATGACCGATCTGATCGTTCACAGCCGTCCTCGGGAGGGAGGTTTCCATTTGGACATGAGCACCCGCGTCTTCGGCGCCATGGCCGAGCTGCGCCGGTTCCTCTATGACAATGTATACCGTTCGGCCAAAGTTCATGCTGAATTCATCAAGGCCAAAAAGATTATGTCCGAGCTGTATACTTTCCTGCTCAACGATGAACGGGCGCTGACCTGCGAATTGATCAAGATGCGGCTGCCGGCGCTATCTGAGAACGGTCGTTCCAAAGAGCGGCTGGTGTGCGATCTGTTGGCCTGTATGACCGACCGCTATGCACTGGCGCTCTATTCGCAAACCTATTTTCCGGCGACGCCCTTTTGAGCCTCAAATGCAAACCGTATCATCCGATCTATCCCGGCTCGCACAGATTTATCTTCGCATGGACGCGGCTTACCATAAGACGGCACAGGCCTGCGGCTTCGTCTGCAACGGGTGTGAAGAAAACTGCTGCCGCAGCCTGTTCTATCATCACACCCTGATTGAACATCTGATGCTGCAAGCCGGTCTGGATCGGCTACCGTCTGAAGCGCGCAAGGAGGTCATACGACGCGCGCTCGAGGTCCACCGCCAACCTGCGACGGGTGCCAGGCTATGTCCGCTCAATGCAGCCGGCCGGTGCATACTCTACGAATACCGCCCCATGATTTGCCGCCTGCATGGGGTTCCCCATCGTCTGCATCTGCCGGACGGTAAGGTTCATGTTGGTCCGGGATGTGCCCTGTGCGAAAGCAGCCGCAATCCGGACCTGGCGATACGGCTCGACAGGACGCCGTTTTACAAGGCCATGGCCGAACTGGAGCAGGATACGCGGCGTACCACCGGCTGGACCGGCAAGCGGCGCCGCATGACCATTGCCGAAATGATTCTGGTCGATCCGGCCGGGCTTGTGGAGGACTTGAATCAAATGAGAATAACGCCATGAGATGTATCGATGCGCAGCAGATCGAGCGCTTGCCGGGCCTTCTCCAGGAAGGCGAAACTTTCCGATTTCACTGTCATTCCGGGCTGGAGTGTTTCAATCGGTGCTGTCGTAATCTCAATCTTTTTCTATATCCGTACGATCTGCTGCGCTTGTGCCGCCGCCTGGGGATGAACTCCGATACCTTCATCGACAAACATGTCGACATCGTCCTGCGACCGGGGCACTATTTTCCGGAGGTGCTGCTGCGTATGGCCGAAAATGCAGAACAGACCTGCCCTTTTCTGAAAGCGGACGGCTGTTCGGTTTATTCGGATCGGCCCGATACGTGCCGCAGCTTCCCGGTGGAATCGGGCGAAATACACGAAGCGCTGCAGAACCTCACGAGAACGGTTTACTTTTGGCGGCCCCCTGAGTTCTGTATGGGGCAGCAGGCCGGGCGGTCCTGGACGATCGAGGCGTGGTATACGGATCAGGGGGCCCAAATCTATCATCGGATGACCCGCCGCTGGGCGGAGGTTCGGCTGCTGTTCGCTGAAAATCCCTGGGGGCCTGAAGGATTCGAAGGCCCCAAGGGACGCATGGCATTCATGGCCGCCTACAACATCGATCGTTTCCGCGATTTTATCTTCAACAGTACATTCCTGAAGCGCTATCGGCTCAAATCGGAATTGATCCGGCAGTTGCGCACCGATGATACCGCGCTGCTCACCTTCGGTTTTGAATGGATCCGGGTATTCGTCTGGGGGCAGATGTCCGATAAGATCCGGCCGAGATAGCGTCTTAAGAATCAGATTGGCGGGAGCTGAAAGAAAAGCAGGCGCGCTCTCGGTGTCTCGCGGTGGTCAGGGAAAAAGCCGTCCCGCCGGCCGAGATTCTGCCACCGGGCCGTCAAAGCACGCCCCTGGGCATGGGGGCGATCTTCTCTCCACCCAGCACATACCCGCCGTCCAGCCGCAAAACACTGCCGGTCATAAACGGCGCCTCCTCGATGATGAAGCGTACGGCTCTGGCCACTTCCTCCGGCCGGCCGGTACGCCCCAAAAGGGTGTGGTCCAAAACGGCCTTTTGCTGCTCCGCATCCAGCAAATCCCAGCCCCGGGTACCTCTGGCATGGCGCGTTTCGAAAATGCCCAGCATGATCTCGTTGACGCGCACCTCAGGTGCACCCAGCCGCGCCCAGGTTTCGGTAAGCAGGGAAACCGCGCGGTTGGCTGCCGAGTAGCCTTCGTTGAAAATGGTGCTGACCGGACCGCTGCGCCCGGTCAGGGCGGCGATAGATGAAAGGTTGATCACCACACCAGCGCCGCTGGACTTGAGATGCGGCAGCGCGCAGCTGAACACCCACTGCTTGGCCCGCAAGGTGGTGGCCAGTTCGAGGTCCCACTGCTGGCGGGTATAGGCGCCGTGGACGACGGGCCAGCCGCCGCGTTCGATGTTGTTGACCAGAATGTCGAGACGGCCGAAACGCGCGATGATCCGATGGATCAGCTTTTCAACTGCCGTGACGTCCAAGAGATCCACCTTGACGATCAAGTGTTCCCTTCCGGACGCCGCAGCCGCACGTTCCAGTTCGGGCAGGCTTTCCGGCCAGTCATGCCAGGTGTATACAACTTTCGCGCCGTTTGCGGCCAGATCCAGGCCGATGGCCAGCCCGAGCCCTTTCACGCTGCCTAACACCAGGGCAACCTTGTTTTCGATGCGCATCATTTTTCCTTCCGGCCGAACCGGGTTCGTAAGCGGTTGGGCCTGGCAACTCAATGCGCCCTGCCGAACAGATTCAGGCGAACCCAGTGCAGGGCCCATTTCAACCAATCGAGGTCATCATCTGAATCCGGGTGTGGCTCACCCGCAAGGGGCATCCGTTCTCCCGCAGCGACTCGCCTCCTGAACAGGTCCAGATCGTAAAGGACCGTTCGCAGCCACTGACGGTGTTCGGCCGATAAGGGGCCGGGTCGAAGGCGGTTTTTAAGCGCGATCAGCTCCATCAGGGCGTCATTCATCTCGAAATCAGTCGCCAGGTCTTGAGCGTCGATCCAGGCCTGCACCGTTTGGGTGCGGGATTCGGCGAAACCGCGGCAATGCGCCTCCTGAAGTATGGCGTAGTGAATGCTGGTGTGGCCGTCGGAACGCGAACGCCGTACCGCGCGCGCCAGAGGGTAGAGACGGCAGGAAGCGGGACGGGCCTCGTAAACCCGGCAGCCGGCGTCCGTGACAAAGGGGCAGGCGCGTTGCGGGTCGTCCTCGAACCGCAGGCTTACGATCGGCAGACCGGTCTCCGGCCCGATATGCTCGCGTGCGTAGCGAAGCAGGAACTCCCCGCTTGTAATCTCCAGCCGGCGTCGCAGGCGCAGGACATCGTATGGTGTCAGCGCCTGATTCAGATCGCGGCAGCAGTGATTGAAACAGGCGATGGAGCGGTGGCAGGCGAATTGGAACCTGTCCTCCAACTCTGCGGCGGTGAATGCTTCGATAATCATCAGGTCCTCTGCAGTAGGGTGTGCCCGGAACCTTAATTTAAACCGCGTCCCGGCGCAACCCCTTCTGTCGCGTTTCGGTGGCGGCAATATACCACATATGGGGATTGATCGACGGTCGATTTCCAGATATTGAAGGTCGCTGCAAATGGCCGTCCTACAGTGTTTTGTGCCCCTCGAATGGGCGAAAATTATTGACAAGGTGCGGGTTGGATGGTATTGATTCTATCTCGTTTAATTATATCCCACTGAAATTATAGGATTTTTTTAAGCAACTCGGGCGCTTGTTCAAATCGCGCCGCAACCGCAGAATGAGTGTAGAAAGCTTGCTTTTTAAATAGTCCGACAGCGAGATTGCGGACAATCAAACCGAAGGGAGGTGTAAGAAAGGAAAATTTTCGTTCCAGGCAAGTCGATTGGTTGAACAACCATAATCCAACCTCAGGAGGTATAGTAAATGCCAAGCTATGTCATTCAGGAAAAATGTGACGGTTGCAAGGGTGGTGACAAGACCGCTTGCATGTACATTTGCCCCAACGACCTGATGGTCCTCGACCCCAACGCGATGAAGGCCTACAATCAAGAGCCGGATCAGTGCTGGGAATGCTTTTCCTGCGTCAAGATTTGCCCCACGCAGGCCATCGAAGTGCGCGGCTATGCCGATTTCGTACCCCTGGGAAGCTCGATTATGCCCATGATGGGTACCGAAGACGTGATGTGGACCTGCAAATTCCGCAACGGTATCATCAAACGCTTTAAGTTCCCCATCCGCACCACTCCCGAAGGTGCCGCCAATGCATATGCGGATCTGAGAGGCAAAGACCTGGAGAGCCAGTTGCTGTCTACACAGGAAGTGGACGGCTACACGCTTCCCCGCCCCAAGGCACTCGCATAAGCAGCCATTTGAGTTCGTTCAACAACAAACTTCGATTCAAATCTTTAGGAGGAATACAATATGGCAATTCCGAACAGACCATTGGGTGAACTTAAAGCCGTAAGAGATCCGGCGGTTGAAGAACGCGAAGTTGACATTCTGGTCGTTGGTGGTGGAATGGCTGCATGCGGCACTGCCTTTGAGATCAAAAAATGGCTGCAGCCGGGACAGACCGTCCTGCTGTGCGACAAGGCCGCC
>DDYQ01000067.1 GCA_002348005.1 Desulfobacteraceae bacterium UBA2230
CTTGAGCTTTGTAGAGAACCGCAATATTTTATAGCCAAGGCCTTCAAGCATCAGCTTGCCGACATCGAGGATGTAATCTTCATCATCTACGAGCAGAATGCATTCCGATCCCATCTGAATGGATTCTATCAGGGTCTTTTCCTGCTCAGGCTTCTTATGCGTCGCCGGCAGGTAAAACTCGAACTTGCTGCCTTTCCCGGTTCGGCTTTCCACGGTGATGAAGCCGTTGTGGTTTTTGATGATGCCGAAGGCCGAGGCGAGCCCCAGACCGGTGCCGCGGCCGATTTCATGCGTTGTAAAAAAGGGTTCGAAAATACGGCGCTGGGTGCTTTCATCCATACCGATGCCGGTGTCGGTGACCGATACGCGCACATACCTTCCTGGCGGAACCTCGAACGGCCGCACAAACGCGTCCTCCAGCATGATGTTGGCGGTAGCCAGGTAAAGATCGCCAGTCCCCTGCATCGCCTGCCAGGCATTGAGAAACAAGTTGACCAGCACATGTTCGATCTGACTGCGGTCAACCATGACCGTCCAGAGTCTCTCCTGATAGGCCTCATGGATTTTGATGGCTTTGCGCGTCCGACCGAACATTTCAGCGGAGTTCTGCACAATCTGATTCATATCCATTGGCTTGACCACATATTTACCGCCGCGCGCAAAACCCAGCAACTGTTTGGTCAATCGCGAACCACTCTCGACGCAATCCTCGATGCATTTGAGCTTATCGAAAAGCGCATGCCCCTGATCGACTTCGAGGTACATCAAGGACACATTCCCCTGGATGCCCATCAGCAGATTATTAAAATCATGTGCGATGCCCCCGGCGAGCGTACCGAGCGACTCCATTCTCTGAGCCTCTTGAAACCGGCGTTCCAATTTCTTGCCCTGGGATATGTCGCGAACGAAATTCAGAGTCGCAGGGCGGCTCTCCCAGGTGATGTTCACCGTATTGAGTTCAACCCAGATTTCATCACCCTGATGGTCCACAATCCTGAAATTGATTGCATAGGGGCGCGGTTCGTCGCCGTTCAGGCGTTTGAGAAGCCGTTGCGGGTCCTCATTAAGGTCATCACGATGAACACACCTGTGGACAGGTGCCCGTGCCTCATCGATTCCGACACGGCGCCCCATCTCACGGGCCCGCTGGTTGGTGAATTTAAACTCATCCTCCTGATAAATAAAAATGGCGGCATTGGCGTTTTCGACCAGTAGTCGGTATTTTTCCTCTGACTCCTTGAGGGAAGCTTCGCTTTTCTTCAGGCTGGTGATGTCGCGCCAGTGCTCGACCATCCGCACCACGCGGCCATCCATATCGAGGATGGGATAGGCACGAATATCCATCCACAAGTCGCGATCATCCAGATATTTGGTGACCTGGGTGGTCACGTTGGAGTCTATCATCTCAGAGGTGGCGCACACGTCACAAGGTGCCTGTTGTCCGATCAGCTCGAAACAACGTTTCCCGATCACCTCCGCCTGCGGCTTCCCGAAAAACTCGTAACCTGCTTTGTTAAAGCGAATAATGCGGCGATTCATGTCCTGTACACCGATAATGTCCGGAATCGCATTCAGGACGGTTTCAAGCAGCAGGCTCGCCTCACGGAATTGGTCTTCGAAAGATCGCCGCTCGCGTTCCGCAAGCCTCCGGTCACGGTTTTCCTGGATGAGTTTGGCATTGATGGCCATTAATTCTGCAGTCCGACTGGCCACCAGGGCTTCGAAATGGTCTCGGTAGCGGATAAGTTCGACTTCCAGGCGCTTATTTTCAGCGGCCAGGAGGCGCCGGCGCTCCTCGGCCTCGCTGAGAGCCTGCTTGCCGGCTTCCAGTTGTTTTTTGAGCTGTTCGAGCGACTCACTGGGTGTATTCGTGCTGAATGGACTCGCTTTCATTGACAGGTCCAGCGCTTGTGCGGAGTATATGGAAAGCCGAAGCTTGATGGATTCAACTGAATTTGGCTGCCATCTCTCATATATTCAAAAACAGCTCCCTTCACAAGGCGTAAATGGCCGCCTCATAAGCGGCTGGGATCATTCGGGCGTTCGGAGGGCAGCCATGTTATCTAGACTCAACGTATCTTAAGTTCCGATGACTGCAGCACCTCGTGTTAACGCTTCATCCAATCCGGGAATTCAAGATTCCTTTATTCCGCTTATGATTCCTGACTGCATGGGGCCGACGTAGGGCTCGCGCCGAATGTGTCCCAGGCCCGCCTGCCGCATCATTTCCCTTAACTGCGATTCGGAATAGGATTGTCCGCGCGGGGTTCCCAACAGCATGTTGAGCGCAAAAAGGGCCGGAAACAGCGGTCCATCCATATTATCTTCCAGGATGAATTCGTGAATGAACATCACGCCACCAGGTTCGAGCGCCGCGGCCGCCTTGCCGACAAGTCGGCGGCAGTCCTCGTGGCTTTCGGCGTGCAGGATTTGAGATAACCAGACCACTTCGTAAGTGCCGTTAATCATATCCTCATGGTAGTCACCCGCGCTGAAACGGATGCGGTCCGAAAGACCAAAGCGCGCAATCGTCTTTTCGGCAAACGGCCGGGTGGTCGCCAGATCAAGCACCACCGCCGTCAGGTCCGGGTAGTGTTGGCAAAAATGGATTGCGTAAGTACCCGGTCCGCCCCCCAGATCAAGCAACCGGCGTTTTCCGGCCAAATCGAGGGATTCGACCAAGCGCGGAGCCTGCAAGGAAGCCAGGTTGAACATCCCCATCAAAAAGGCTTCACGCTGCGCTGCAGCATTGGCCGATGGGCGGAGCCGCAAAGGACCGCCGCCGCGGACAGCTTCAGCCAGGGCTGCCCAGCTGGGGGCCAGGTGGCTGTGGTGCAAAATCATGTGACCCACATAGTGATCCGAGGTCCTGACCAGGAAACGCGAAGCCGGCTCCTGCAGCGCATAGTTGCCTTTTTCCTTGCGCAGCAATTTCATGGCGCTGAGTGCATCGAGCAGCATCGCCATCGCGCGAGGGTCACACGCCAGCTCATGGGCTACAGTTTCAGCGGATACCTGCCTGTCGCCGATGCCAGTAAAAACATCCAGCCGCACTCCGGCGTGCAGCGTAAAAATTTCCCAGTAGCCTCCGGAGAGTTGCAGCAGGGAAGCTGCATTCCACTCATGTTCGGTATTCATGCCGTCCTCCTGTTGCCTCGTTTCGTACAGCAAACCCGATAATGCGGCCGATCGTCAAGTCCTGAGTACCAGTGTTCGTGATTCAATTCACGCGACATTTTTTTTTTGGGATTGCCACAATAGTTTGTAACCAATTCAACCAGAATGTTTCTTTATGTCTGAAAACGCTCAACGTCATCATTCTTTTCCTCCTTAAAAAAGCACCGGCGGCTTTGCTGTCGGTGCTTCTCTTTTTAAAGATCTTTGCTTAACCCTTGCCTGGCGAAGCCTTTAATCCTATAGTGGCGAACCGTATCTAACCTCGATGAAAGATAACCTATGGCGCAGTCATCCAAACCATTGAAAGGCTATATTAAAACCGAAAACATGATTCTGGTGGCGGCATTAATGCTGATGGTTGGTTTTCTTGGGGGCGTGGTCTTCAGCGCTTACCGCACCAGCAGCCGACTGCCGGCTCAAGGCGATTCAGCGGCCGGTCTGCCCCTGACACCCGATCAGCGCCAGCAGATCGCCACCCTGGAATCCCAAACCCGGGAGAATCCGGAAGATGTCGAGGCTTTGACCCAGCTGGGGCATCTCTACTTCGATACCGCCCAACCCACCAAGGCCATAGAAGCTTATGAAAAAAGCCTTGAGCTCGACGGTAGCCGTCCCGATGTCTGGACCGATCTAGGCGTCATGTACCGGCGCAATGGGGAGCTCAAGAAGGCGATCGCCAGCTTTGAAAAGGCCTTGGAATTGAAACCGGACCATCAGATCGCCCTGTTCAACAGAGGGGTGGTGCTGATGCACGACCTGAACGATCCGGCCGGAGCCATCGCTTCGTGGGAGGAACTGGTGCGCATCAATCCTCAGGCCCAAACCCCGGGTGGCGATTCAGTTGCCGAATTGATCCGCGAACTGAAGAAGAACATGCCGGCCGCTTCACCCCCAAAAGGATAGCGCAAATGGCCGCGGTAACCGTTCAGGAGCGCCGCCTCCTGCGCAAAGGGCGTGCATTCGATGTTACCGTCGAAACGGTGACCTTTCCCGGTGGTTATACGGTCGACATGGAGATCATCCGCCATCCCGGCGCCGCCGCCATCGTGGCACTCGATGCGGCGCACAGAATCGTCTTGCTGCATCAATACCGACATGCCATCGGCAGCACCTTGTGGGAGATTCCTGCCGGTACCCTGGAACCGGGTGAAGAACCCCTCGCTTGCGCAAAACGCGAATTGATCGAGGAAAGCGGCTATTCGGCCGCAAAATGGAAATATCTGGGCGTCGTCACCCCGGTCCCCGGCTATGCGGATGAAAGAATTCACTTATTCATGGCAACCGAACTGTCGGCGCGCCAGTCCGACCTGGATCCGGATGAAATTGTTCAGGTGCATTCTCTGCCCCTTGATGATGTGGTTTCCATGATTCTTAAAGGAGATATTCAAGACGCCAAGACGATCGTGGCGATTTTTCACCTTTTAAAGATACCAGTATAAACGTGATGGAGCCGCTCAAAGTGTTCGGCCGGGATCACCTGACCGAAAATGGCGTGATTCGATCAACGGCAGGAAGCTGACTTTCACACTTCCGAATTGTTGCTGCGCCGCCGAGACGCTCGGTCTCGGCATCACGGTCCGTCGAACGTTCTTCCAGCTACCTGGCGGGCTGCTTGAAGCCGCTCGAACGCTCCCGGAGCCCCAAAATCAGACTCGCAAGGGCGGCGACGGTAGCCAGTGACGATATGATGCCTACCGCGGACAAGCCGCCGAACAGCCAAACCGTGCCCCCCATCAACGCGCCGAGCAAACGGCCCAATCCAGCGGCGGTGTAAAACGCCGACATCATGGTGGCCCGGAATTCGGGCAATACTTCGGTGCTCAACGATATAGCACTGACCATGCTGAATTCAAACGTCATAAAGATCAGGAAAAGTCCAGCAAGGGCTGCGGTCAAGTCGCGCGACACAAAGGGCAGCAGGAAATAGCCACCGGCCGATAACAGGCATCCCACCAGGGCAGACCGTTTAAGCCCGATGCGATCGCTCAGCGCAACAATCAACCCCTCTCCAGCCAGTTCCGCCGCCCCGATCACCATGGTTGTAAGCCCCAGAGTTCCAACCCCCAGGTGGAAGGCGTTTTCCATCCAGGCACCGTAAACCACAAACAACTGGTCATTTCCCAAGCTGGTCCAAAACGTGAACCCCAACAACCCCAGAGCGGCGGGTTCCTTCAACACCCGTCGCCAGGCCGAACTGAGTCCGGACCCGCTCTGGTCTCTCCGGGTCACCAAATCGCGAGGCAGCAGCCAGGCGGTCAGTACAATGAAAACGACCCCCAGGCCGCCAAGCCACCAGAATGGTGCGCGCCAACCCTGTTTTTCGATCAGCAGTCCGATCAGCGGCATTCCAACCAGGGCACTGGCGGCCCATGAGAACTCCAGAAAACCCGTGACGCGACCGCGCTGTGAGAACGGCACCCGTTTCCCGGTGAAACCGTAAATGGCCGGGTCGTAGATGTTTTTGCCCATTCCCGCCAGGAACAGTGCAAGCAGCACCATCGGGTAAACGGGCGCGACACCCACGGCCAGCATGCCGCCGGCCATCAGTCCCAAACCCAGCAGCATCATGCGACGATATCCCCAGCGATCAGCCAGTGGGCCACTGAACAATCCCAGAAAAGCGGCGATCTGGGTTGCGGCTACCATGGCGGTCACGGCTGTAAGCGGCACCTGCAGGCCACGGCTGAGGGCGGGCGCAAAAGGGTAGGCAAAACGCCGCGCCGTATTGAGCATCAACCGGCATCCGCTGGCCGCAACGATCTGCCAGCCCAGGCGGGACGGTTCATGGCTGCCGCCGTTCAGCAGTGAGGCAGCTTCCGGTTGAGTTCGCGAATCCATTGTTGCGGAATGATCCGATCTAACTGCGGTTGAAGCGTTGATTATAAAGCGCTTGCAGCTGATTCTGGGTGAAGGTGTAGACGGTATTGCAATTGTGGCAGCGAATCTCGACTGGGAAAGGTCCAGCAGTCGCCATATCCGACAAATCTTCGGCCTTGAGCATGTACAGCATGGTGACGATCCGTTTGCGGTTGCAGTGACACATGAATTCAACGCCGCGGTGATCGATGATGCGCGGCCCTAAACCTCCCAGGATTTGTCCCAGCGCGCTGCCGGGAAAATCAGCCGCGTTAACGGTCTTGGCCAAGGTGGACATATGGCTCAGTCGATGTTCAATTTCGCTAAGCACTTTTTCCTCCGCGCCCGGCAGAGCCTGCAGCAAAAGACCCGCGGCACCCTCTGCTTCACCGGCGCCATCAAAGGCCACGCTCAGCGCCACTGCGGTGTGGATCTGTTCTGAACGCTGATAGTAGACAGCCAGGTCCTTGGCCAGCGAGCCATGTTCCATCATTACCTCACCTCTGAAAGGATGTCTGCTGTCTTCGAGATACTTGGTCACTGAAATGAAACCGGCACCGAAAAAGGGTGAAAGATCAAAGCTGTTGAGGGGTTCCGAAACCGGTATGGGCAGCTGCTTCAGATAGCCGCGCACCTCGCCGAAGGCATTGGCCTCCACGAAGAATCCCTTGATCGGCCCGGAGCATTCCACCTGCAGGCTGAGCCGGTCGTTGCCCTTCAGACCCGCCGACATCAGGGCTGCGGCCAAATAGGCGTGTCCCAGGACCAACGTTTCCAAAATATTCAACTCGTGGTTCCAACGCATTTCGTTGACCATGCGGGTTCCATTGACAATCACGCCGCGAACCGTATCCCCGGCCAAGAGGAAATTATAAAGCCGGTCATTCAGGCTGGCCTGGATTTGTTCTTTCGCTGATTTGCCGTAACGTTGTTTTTTTTTCATGGGCTCATCTGGCAGGCACGAGACATTTTGCTGTGGCCACTGCCGTTCCTGTTATTTGCTCAGGTCATTTCGTCCGATACACATGCCGCGTTTTATCTATCACGGATCGAGATCGTTGAGGCTGCGGGGATAAATTACCAGGCGGTCGCCCGGGTGAATCACCCGCTTAAGATCGATGCGGTTCCAAATGAGCAGGGCCGCCAGTGGAACTCTGTATTTTTCGGCGATTGAAGACAGATTGTCGCCCCTTTGCACCACGTAAATGCGCTGCTGACGTTCGCTCACATAGCTGGAGAGTTGCTCGTTCAAGCTATCCTGCAGATTTTCCGGACATTCCGGCGGCAGTCGGAGATCATGGCGCCCGGGCTGGATGTAGTGGCCTCGCAAGTGAGGATTCAGCTCCTTGATCTCCTTGAACGTTGTCCCCGTCACCCTGGCCAACAGACTGATCGGCGTTTCTTCACTGAAATCGATGGCAATCGTTTTAAATTCCAGTGGCGGATAGAGATCCTCCGCTTTCAGGTTAAAGCCGTAGCGCACCGGATCTTCCAACACCAGTTTGGCGGCCAGTATGCGAAACAGGTATCGCTGCGTTTCCAAAGAAAGATACAGATCGAAATAGTTGCGGGTGTTTTGTTCCAGTATTTCAGCGATTAGCCCTTCTTCACCCATGTTGAAAGCTGCCGCCGCCAGTAACCAAGACCCGAGCCGTTCGTGCAGGTCCAGCAGATACTGCAACGCTGCCGGGGTCGAACGCCACAGGTCGCGGCGGTCGTCTATGAACTGATCGACCTGCAACCCATATCGTCGTGCAGTTTCGGGCATTATCTGCCAAAAACCAAGCGCTCCTTTGGGCGATCCTACATGCGGCCGCAGGGCACTCTCGGCCACAACCAGGTATTTTAAATCTTCCGGCATACCGCGCCGGTTCAATTCCTCGGCAATCACCGGCATGTAACGAGGTATACGCTTTATCCACAGAATCACCTGCGGCTGATTCCATAGGGTCAGCATCATCTCCTTTTCGAACAGTTCCCGAACTCCAGGGTGATCCAGGGTCACTTTTTCCCCGCAGAAAGCGAGTGACTCAGGCAACCGCATGGCCGCCAACAGGTCAGGTTCAGCGGCCCGCACCGGTGTGTTCAGGACCAGTGAGATTAAGAGTATTCCACTGAAAAATGCTTGTTTATAACGCATGGGCTTCACCGACCGCAAACGGCGCACAGCGGCGACCGAGGGGATGTGTTTTGCCGGCAAGGCTCATCGTCAAAAAAAAGCGCGATAGCTTCGCGGTAACGCTGAATACTGTTGGCTTTATGGACCTGCTTGCGGATCCCGGCGCCCCCGGGGATGAAGTGCGCAAAATAAGTCCAAAAGCCTTTGAGTTTGTCCACCAGGTGCGCGCCTTTGAGAAACCTGCCGTACGCCTCGAACAGAGCTTCGTGAAAGCGCCGAAAGAGCGCCAGGCGATCTCCTGAAGAGGCATAACCCTTCAAAGTCCCGGGTAAAAAAGGATTCATCAGGACCCCGCGTCCAATCATCCAGCCGTTCAGACCCGGGAAGCGCGCGCGCAAGCGCTCAAAATCAGTCAAGGCGACGATGTCGCCGTTGTAGACGACGGCATGATGCGTTGCCCCAAGGCATCTTTCAAACGCATCCAAGTCGGGCAAGCCGTTGTACATCTGTACTCCGGTGCGCGGATGGATGATCAATGCTTCGATGGGATAACGGTTTAAAACCGGCAGCAAGTCGAAGATCTCGCTGGAGACGAAACGGCCCAGGCGCAGTTTGATGCTCAGGCAATTGTCAATGACTGCAAGCGCTTGGTCAAGAAAACGATCGATCACGTCCGGGTAGGGCAGCATTCCCGAACCGCGCTGTTTGCGAGCCACCATGGGGAACGGACAGCCCAGATTCCAGTTGACGCGGGTGTGCCCCAGATCGAACAATGCACGGGCCAGAGCAATAAAATCGCCGGACGATTTGCTCAGGATCTGCGGCACGATCGACATGCAGCGGTTGTATTCCGGCAACACCTCTTTCAGGTGTGAGGGTTTGATCCGGAAGCCCTCTACAGTAGTCAGAAAAGGTGTCACGGCACAGTCGATGCCACTGAAAAAAGATCCGTAGACGCTTCGAAAAACAGCATCCGTAAGTCCTCTTAACGGTGCAAGATATATCGTGGGCGACGAAATCGTTCCCGCTGGCGAGAATTCCATGTCGACAGCATCTCCTGCCCTCTTCGACGGTAATACCGCCGTGGGGATTGATTATCGAATGAACCTAGCGATTTCAGAAGGAAAAGCAACCCCCGACCCACTCAGGAAGTGCCGAATCGCGCCTGCAGATCGCGGGCTTTCTTGCGGGCTTCCTTGGCACGATCGGAGATCAGGGTCTTCACATTGAACCAGATCAATCCATTTCGCGAGGTGAAACCGCACAGTACAGCGTCTGGGGGGAGCGGCGGTCCATAGCCTTGGAGGTATTCGACCTGCAGATGACCATGCCGCGGATAAAACACGATGTTTTCATTCGATTTTTGCAGCCAGTCATCGTTAAAGACGACCATCAACCGGACGTTGCCGGCGGGACTCACCTGTTTTTCCACAATCTGGCCAATTCGGACGCCGTTATCGTAAATGTGTTCACTGTAAACCGCCGGCCGGCCGTCAAACAGGATGGCGTGTCCCTGGGGAGCCTCCTTGGAGCAGCCGGCGAATATAAGGCAACCGGCGAAAAGGGCAAACATGATCCTGCGCATGAGTCCTCCAAAAGTCGGTGTAAGATCGAATCGTTCAATCCTGCGGCCCACAGCTTCACTTCAGCCGTAATGTTGATTGGGCAATCAAATGCTCCCGCTCCGGCGCGCACGCGGTGATGTGAACGCCGCCCTCTGCCGACCGGCCCGGTGCGCTTAGAGCACCAGGCAATCGGCGACCAGCTCCCACAGATATTTGACCTGCAGATCGGGCAGGCCGTATACCGACTTGATGGCGTTAAGCTGCCCATGACAACTGTGGCACGGCACAACCACCATCCGAGCGCCGCTTGTCTTAATCTGTTCCATTTTACGCCGGCCGTAGTAAATCCGCTCCTCGTTGTATCCCGAGGTCAATGCTCCGCCGCCGCCGCCGCAGCACAACTGGTGTTCCCGATTGGGGTATAGATCGACCCAATCGGCGAGACACTGATCCAGGATCCAGCGTGGTTCTTCGAAAAAGCCATGGCCGAATTGCTTCAAAGCGCGGCGGCCGTAGTTGCATGGATCGTGATAGGTGGCGCGCGCGTCGATGCGTTGCCTGTCGAGGCGTATACGCCCGCTGCGGATGTAATCGATCAGCAGATCGAAAACCGTAGCTGTACCAAAGGCGTGTAACGCCTCGGGGAACCATTTCTGCAGACCAGTCCTGGTCGCCAGGTAGGCGTGTCCTCATTCCGGCCACAGCAGGTTGCCAACGCCGAGCTTGCGCGCATTCTCGGCGATGCGACCCGCCATGATTTTCATGGCATCGTCATCGCCGGTGAAATACCCCCAGTTGGTTCCTTCCCAGTTGTGCGAAGCAACCGTCCAATCCTCTCCGGCCGCGTGAAAAATCTTCCACCAGTGCTTCAGATCTTCAGTGTGCGTGTTGATCAGTTTGTTGTGGATAGTTGTCAGCAATCGCGCTCCAGCCTTGTCGACGTTCACGCTGAAGTCCTCGAAACCCGTTTCATCGGCGATCTCCTGGCCGACGTCTTCCAAAATGAAGACGAAATCTTCCCGGGGCAGCGCCAGATTGTTACCGGTCTCAAGGGCCGCCTGTAAACCCTTGTGAAGGATGCCGGGAACTTTCGCGCGGTCCCGCAACCCGCGTATGCGGCGTATGAGGTCCGGAATCGAGACCCCCATTGGGCAGACCTGCTCGCATTTGCCGCACATGGTGCAGATCCACGGCCAGCGAGCTTCGACAAGATCGGTTTGCAGACCCAGCGACGTCATGCGAACGACCTTGCGAGGATCGAAATCATCTACGCCGGAAACGGGGCAGGCGCTCGAACAGAGCGCACAGCTCATACACAGTTCGTGACTGAACGGCCACTGCTTGAAGCGCTGCAGGTCGGTATCCTCCCAGGCAAGCGCTTTGCTGTTTTCCCTCATATAGCGTTGTTCCTTTTCGTCAGCTGGGCACCGGGTTGACTTGCCAGCCCACGCAAACAGTTATCGAATTCGCAGCATATCCGCGCGATCTCCGCCCCCATGTTTGCGGCGATTCCGGAAAAACGTACCCTTTCGGGTTCTATTCCCACCGCCGCCAGCGTATTGCGTACAGCCTCAACTCGTTTCCTGGCCGAGTCGCTGCCCGTCTGCGAATGGCAGTTGTCGTCATGGCAGGTCAGAACCAGGACGCCGTCGGCATCGGCTTCGAATGCGGCCGCAATATCGTTGGTGCCGACCCGACCGCCGCAAGGGACCTGGATGCGGATCAACCCCTCAGGCAAGCGTGGCATCAGCGCCAAAGCGGCTGTCAAGGCCTCGCCGGCCGAACGCTGACAGCAAAACGCCACGATGCGCGGAGACAAGGTTGTTGCGCCGGGTACGAAACGAAGGGTTCCGGTAGGCTCGCCGCCGTGCATTCGAATGGCCTTCGCCGGACAAGCGGCCACGCAAAGTCCGCACGCCTGACACGCCTCCGGCACCACCTCCATATGACCGCCGATCTTGACCGCCGCATAGGGGCATGTCCGGTGACAGGTCAGGCAGAGACCGCAACGCCCGGTATCGATATGAACTTCGGGGATGTTCGATCGGTCTGCGCCGGCCAGAAAGCTCATGACAGCGGCACACAGGGTATCGTCTTCCGATTGTCGCGCCTCGTCGCTCTGTACGGCGCGGGTTGCACCCGCGACGAAAATGCCGCGTCGATTGGTTAGATGGGTCAGACGCCGGACGTTGTCCTCCTGCCCGAATCCCGACCGATCCATTCGCAGGCGCAGAGTCGCCACAATCCGCGCCATTCTTTCTGCGGGGACGATGCGTTCGTCGACGATCACTCGATCGGCCGTCAACTCGACATGCTGCCGCACGATCGGATCGTAAAATGCGAGGCATATGCGTCCCTCCCCGGCAGTGTGCAGCACCGGGCGGTGTCCGTCGAGCTTATAGATGAAGGTCCCCAGGCGCCTGACATCAACGGTCAACGCCTCCAGGCCGCGCCCCGCCACCTTGAGATTGTCGGTTATCAAAACCGTGTTGCAGCGGGTCGATTGCATCTGCAGTCGAGCACAGAGATTCAGCATGCGTCCGGTGATGGTGGGATGATTTTCATGCGACAGGCCGTTGAGCAGGACCACCGTTTCATCCGGTTGACCGAATTGTCCCTGCTCCAGGAGTCCTTCAACCTGCGTCAGGGCATGTACGCGTTCGCCGGGCGTCAGTCCATAAAAATCATATTCGGGTACCCGCCGTTCACCCAGAGCGATGACAATCGCGGCAGCCTGAATGCACCACGCGCGTTGACCGTCCCAAACGCTCACCAGGAAGGCCCCGGTGAATCCATCGCATTGAATCAACTCCCCGCATACGACATCATCGTCGCGATAAGCATCATGTCCCTGACGATCTAAAACGGCGAGTACCCGCGCTCCGCTGTTCTTCAAACGTCGTGTCAATGCTGCCGCAACGCAGCAATCGCCGATGATCAGAACGTCGCAGGACGCACTGCTGTCGGAGGGCAGGCTTTTCATTTTTCGATCCCCTTCCCTCTTTGGCGCAGATATTCAGCAATCTGCCATGCGGCACGGGTTCCGCTGGCGACGCTCTCGGCGATGGTCATGGGTTCCACTGCCGCCCCGGCGCTGAAAATGCCAGCGGGCTGCCCTGCTTCCTGGAAAAACCCCTCCGCGGAGAGAGGCAATTTTAATAGCCGCGCAATACTTTGATGGTCCGTGCTCGGCGTGATCCCCGACGATAGTACGACCATATCGAAAACCGCCTCCTCGGACCGGCCGCTCGACGGATCGAAATAGCTGACTTTGCATCCGTTGCCCTCGGCGTCCGTGATATCGCCGGGAATTGCGCGCACGAAGACCAACTCGCGCCGCATCCTGTCGTAAAACGCCTGGAATTCTTTACCGAATGTTTGGATGTCGATGTAGAAAACGGTCACTTTCGTCTGCGGGTGAAGGTGCCGGATACGTTGTGCCATGCGCAGGGATGAAGCACAGCAGAATTTGGAACACCACAGATGGCGCAGCTGGGCGTCGCGACTTCCCACGCACTGTATGAAGGCGATCGTCTCGGGGATCTTGCCGTCCGAGGGGCGCTTCAAGTGGAAATCGTTTTTCAAGCGCTGTTCCAAATCGAAGTTGGTCAGCACATTCTCTAAGTACCCATACCCATACGGTTTGTTGCGGGCATCGAAGATCTTGAATCCGATTGCAATCAGAATGGCGTCCGCGTCGAATTCATTTTGGCCTTTTTCGTTCGCCAGACTTACCCTGAACACCTGACCGCTTTCGGTCCTTTCGACGGCACTGTTCAAATGGAACCGGATTCGCGCCGCCTCGGCCGTGCGCCGCTGAAGATCGTTGACCAGGCAAGCGCCGCACTTAACACAGGTGTCGGTTGCCTTGCAGGTGAAATGAGCGGCGTGACCGCCGGTTACGGCACGTTTTTCCACAACCTCGACCGATGCGCCGAGTCGTGCCAGGGTCTCGGCGGCGGCCAGCCCGGCAGCTCCGGCGCCAATGACCGCCACGGTGCGCTTTTCTGAAATCGCTGGCAATGCCATATCCTTTCGCCGTTACACGACATCACTGTCCGGCTTTTCTTCGACGATATGCCACTATGATTTGATCCAGGCGCTCCTGAATGAATGCCTCAAGCGCCTCTGCCTCGGTGGTGCTGATGGATGGAATTTCCTTGGACAGATCCTCTATGGTCTCGTCATCCATTCCCGTAATTTTATTGATCAAAAAACCATCGACGGCTTCATCGTCGAGCAGCAGCCCGCAGGCTCCCACGGCTCCGAGGTAGGTCTCATCCACGATGATGGGAACCACGAGCTTGAGAAGACCGGCATCACAGCCCTCCAATACACCATGACCTTCCTGGTTGGCTTGCAGTGCGATGTTCATGTGCGCAGTGGCGCAAATGAAACTTTGACCTTTGGGGTCGGCCTTTATGGCAGGGCAGAGCCGGTTGGGCCATTTCTGATTATTCGTGATCCGGATCCCATCGGTGTTGAAAATGGAAACATTCAAGCCGCTTCGGTTGCGGACTTCATCCTCCAGGGATTCCCACGACTTGACCGGTAGAAGGTCGGTCAGTTCCATCGGGTGGTCTCCTTATTCGTTCACAAAAATGACGCTTGGAATCGACATGCGACTATAGGCCGATCATTCATAAATTTCAAGCCGCTGGTAAGATGGAGCGTTGTTGTTTATGAGGGTACGCGTAAAGAGTCAATCGTCTTCGAAACTGATCTGTACTCACCGGAAAGGCGCTTGACAGAAGCAGCCGGCGTATATAATTGTAGGACAATTAGACTTTTTGATCCTTTATCAATGAAAACAGGAACAAGCCATGACCCTGTGTTTCCGCAAGCCCAAACCTAGCCGGGTTTTCCAGCATGTTGTGGATGAGATTCAAACGGCCATTCTGGATGGCCGCCTCAAACCCGGCGACCAACTACCTTCCGAGATGAAGCTCAAGGAGATGTTCGACAGTAGTCGCGGCTCGATTCGCGAAGCCTTGCGCGTGTTGGAGCATAAAAGGCTGATCGATATCAAAACCGGTGTGTCCGGCGGGGCGGTGGTCCGGAAACCGGATCACCGCCTGGTCACGGAAAGCCTTAATATGCTGGTTCAACTTCAGCACGTGTCACTGAACCACCTGCTGGAGTTTCGCCAGGAGATTGAAGGCACGGTGGCAGGCTTGGCTGCCCAACGTGCTTCGGCGGAGAATCTCGCAGGACTTAACAACCTTTTGCGGGATGCGCGTTCTCTTTTGCGCCAAGCTGAAAAAAACGGCGACCGACTGCTGCAGATCGATACGCGCCTGCATGTCGAGATTGCCAAAATTTCGGCCAATCCTATTTTTGTCGCTGTGTTGCGCATGGTGCATGAAAACATCCTCGATGCCTATGACTGGCTCGCACTGAAAAGCAGCTATGCCTTAACCAATAATTTCAAAGACATGGAGATTTTGGTGGCGGCTATCGCCGACGGCAATATGCAACGCGCCCGCACCCTTGCCCAGGAGCATGTGCGCAAGTGCCATCAATACGCAGGGCCCAGGGCAGCATCCGTCCGCACGTCAGACCATGCTCCCAATCAACCCGTATAAAGAGGTGGAATTATGAAAACAACGGATTATATCGAAATGGAGCAAACCTACGGCGCCCACAATTACAAGCCTCTAGATGTGGTGTTGAGCCGCGGCCAGGGTATTTGGGTGTGGGATGTGGAGGGTAAACGCTATCTGGACTGCCTTTCCGCGTATTCGGCTGTCAACCAGGGCCATTGCCATCCCAAGATCATGGCGGCGATGGCGGAACAGGCCGAAAAGCTCACTTTGACATCCAGGGCATTCCGCAACGATCAGCTGGGGCTCTTCTACCAGGAATTATGCACCCTGACCCGCTCCCACAAGGTGCTGCCCATGAACAGCGGCGCTGAGGCCGTTGAAACCGCGATCAAAGCAGTCCGCAAGTGGGGCTATCAGGTCAAAGGTGTTCCCGAGGACCAGGCGGAAATCATTGTCTGTGCCAATAATTTTCATGGCCGCACCATCACCATTGTGGGGTTCAGCACCGATCCGATTTCACGCAGCGGTTTCGGCCCCTTTACGCCCGGTTTCAAAATCATTCCCT
>DDYQ01000071.1 GCA_002348005.1 Desulfobacteraceae bacterium UBA2230
ATCGGGCCGGTGATCTGGCCTTTGAGCGCAGCCGGCCGCGTCGGCCCCGCACCCAGTTCGTCCAGCAAGGTAAAGAAACCCATGGCGGTTTCGGAGGAGAGGGTAAAAGGCGACTCACCGCCCAAATCCCCCTGTTCCATTACTTCCAGATAGGCTTCGAAGAAAATCAGCATCTCGTGATCGAAACCGTCTGCGGAGGTGTCCACCAGGAGCCGGTCCTGCACCAGCCGCAATCCCGGCAGCCCCGGAGCGAACTGGGCGATCATGCCCTCCTGTTTGAAAGTCGGCAACTGCACCCAGGTCGGAATATCGGGGGTGTATTGCAGGACCAGGCGCGTGGCCTCACGGTGATCGTCCAGCGGCTGGCTGCCGATCAGGCAGGCCCGTCCATGGGGCAGGAAAAGAGGCATGCTTCCATCCTTTTTTTAATAATCAAAATCACAATTTCATTTAGCAGACCGGACGCCGTTTTACAAATCAACCGCAGCCTTCCCGGCCTTCCGGGATTCCCGCGGCACCCTGGGGAGCCCGCAAACCGGCTGCCCGCGAACAGTGCGGCCGCTTTTGTTCCCACGCCCGTCCGCAAATGCGCTGCACATGGCAGGCACAGCAAAATTGCTGCTTCGACATTGAGCGCCGAGTTTGCCTTGTTCCGCATCCGGTCTGCATAACCCTTCGGCCTGCTTGGCTATCCAGCCGCTGCTTGATTGACACCCCGACGGCACGATGCTATAGTCCGCCCATAACTCAGCCAGGAGTTGGGAACCGAGGCACGCGATGAGCAAGATCATTTCCCTGGACGGCAAACTGAAATTGAGCGCCCAGGAAAAAGCGGCGGCAATCCGCAAACGCAAGATTCTGGCCGTGCGTAAGGTTTTCCAATGCACCCACTGCGCGTCCAAGTGCGAGCGCTGCGGCATCGGACTGGGGCCGGACAACCGCGCCGCCGCAGACAACACGCGCGTGCCCTATCATTTCTGCGACAGTTGCGCGGAAGAATACATCGATTTCATCGACCGGCTGCAAGGCCGCGGGGACGAACAGTCATATTGGCATAACGAGGCTTGGTTGAAAGTGTGGCAAACCTGGATCGAATACCAGGGCGCCATCGATCATTATCTGCGGTCCAAAGAATTTCGGCGCCTGCTGAAGGAATTGCGTGCAGACGGTGAAGATATTTAAAGGCGCCCGCAGGATAAGGAGGTAGATATGTTTGGTATCGGAATGCCGGAACTGATCGTCGTCCTGGTGATCATTCTGATTATTTTCGGAGTGGGCAAACTGCCCGAAATCGGCGGCGGAATGGGCAAGGCCATTCGCAATTTCCGTCAGGCGACAAAGGAAACCGAGAACAAAGAGCCTGACAAACTGGAAAACGATAAGAAAGTATAATTCCCCCCGTGCATCAGGGGCGATCGGTACCGCTGGGGGCCGGTCGCCTTTGAATCCATCCAGTGCGAATCCCGGCGTCCGCCGGCGTCGATCATGCTTCATTCATTTCACCCGACCCAAAATCCCGCTGCCGAAAGGCGGTATCGGCCGGTCTGAAGCTTCCGTTACGCGTCGCCGCCCGCCACAGTGAGGCCGGCGATTCCCAGAACGAGGAGGTCTGAAGCCGGACGGCAATCAATACACTGCCGTCACGGTTGGGCCCTCGATCTGGAGCCGGCGGCCGCACTCTTCTCCGAGGCTCAGTCACCCCCGGATCGAGCGCCGACGCTCCCGGCATGCTTCGAATCAGCCGCTGGGTCAATCCCGGCAGGAGACGATCGGCCACAAACGGGAGGAATCACCTTCGGAAGCGGAAATGCCGAGCCGCCGCAGGCCGATAAGGCAGCGGCCAGCGGCAATCACCGGGCTTCGGCATCGCAACAGCGATGGTATTCCTAGAACGGAATGTCGTCGTCACGGGTATCCGGCAGCGGCGGTTCGGGGTAGCCCTGATCGGCTGCCGCCCTGCCCGCGGGTCGGCTGCTGCTGCCCACATTGTCTCGCCCGCCGCCCAGGAACTGCACTTCCGTTGCGACGATTTCGGTCGAATACCGGGTGACGCCGTCCTTTTCCCACGAGCGGGTCTGCAGTTTGCCTTCGACATAGACCTGGCGGCCCTTGGAGAGGTATTTGCCACACAACTCTCCCAGCTGGCGCCAGACCACGATGCGGTGCCATTCGGTACGCTCTTTTTTCTCGCCGCTGTTTTTGTCCTTCCAGGTTTCACTGGTCGCAACGGAGAAATTGGCCACCGCGGTTCCGTCAGGCATATAGCGCACTTCCGGATCCTGTCCCAAATGGCCGACGATGATCACCTTGTTTACTCCAGCCATATCACCCTCCTTTTTTCCATTTTTCTCATTGAGACGAGTCGATGCCGGATGTTGCTTTTCGTTCCGGCTCAATCCAACCAAGGTATGCGGTTTGAACAGATTCGATTCACGCCTAGACTGTTTGGCGGGAAGTTAATGATCCGAGTCCGGTTCATAATCGCAAAACGGCGCGGCGGCAAGTCCAAAAAAAGCGCGCAAGGTCCTGTTTTGCGACCTTCAGGAATGGGTCAGGCGCCGGCGCAGTTTGCCCAACAGGGGTTCTCTGGCCCGCACGGCCCCGTGGGGACAGACTTCCAGGCAGCAGTAGCAGCGGATGCAGCGATCGTAATCGATGTGCACCTTCCGATCGACCCGCTCCATCACCTTGGCGGGGCAGACACGCCAGCATTCCCCGCACTGCTCGCACCGTTGGGCATCGATCACCGGTTTCTGCAGCATGTAACGGCGCACGAAGCGGCTGACCGGCTCCGGTCCCATGCTCAGGGAATGCAGTTCGGGAAATTTGAAATCGGGCACGATGTGCAGATCGCCGCCGACATGCACCTGGCCGTTGAACAAGCCCAGCTCCCGGGCCTCCACATGGGTCGGCAGCTGATCCGGAGCGATTCCCAGCAGCGTGCAGATGGTTTTATCCACGGCGTGACCGTCGGCGCCGCCCAGCAGCAGTCCCAGCGGACGGGGTGAACCGCCTTTTCCGGGGCCCTGGCCTTCCAGGCTGATGATGCCGTCCACCATCGTGTAGGCTGGTGCCACCGCTTCGTAGATGCGCACCAGCAGGCGCGCGAAAAGCCGCCGGTCCACGCCCGCGCGCATATGCCACTCGGGTTTGCGCAGTCCCACAACACAGCCGAAGATATTCTTGACCCCCAGGGTGAGAACCATCTGGGCATGGGTTTTGAGCTTGGCCAGATTGATCACGGCATCCGCTTCGACGGCCTCGCGGGCCACCGGAATGCGCCCGAAAGGATCGCCGACATCGACCTCGACCGACTCCTGGAATGGTTTGATGTCGACATCCAGTCCGTCCAGGGCGCCGTTGTAGCCGGTCGTGCGGATGATCTTGGCAAAATTGCCGACTGCCGGACTGTCGGAAACCTGGACGCGGGCGCCCTTTTCCAGCAGATATTGAACCACAGCGCGCACGATCAGCGGATGGGTGACGATGCCGCGTTCGGGCTCCGAAGCCAGCAGCAGGTTGGGCTTGACCAGCACGCGGGCACCGGAAGACAGGTTGGGGGAATGCAAATCGTCCAGCATCCCGCGCACGATGGGTGCGAGGACTTCTTCCGAATATTCCGCTGGTCGGATGAAGACGTTGCTCATGGCGGCGCTACTTTATTATCGGGGACGGTCGCTGGCAAGCTTTTTATGCCGGCTGTTCAAGCCGGGGAGGCGGGCCGGAGTTGCTCCTTGAGCAGGCAGCAGGCCACCCTGTAGAGCGGTCGGCCGTCTGCACCGTACGCCAGGTTGCCGGGCTGGATCAGCTTGTTCATGACGCACCCTTCGGCGACATCGAGACCGAAAAGGTCGCTTTCATTGAGGGCCGGGGTGGCCTGCAACTTGTCACCGATGAACTTCAGGCTGTGCAGCGGAAAATCTTCGCAGAGCGGGCAGCGGTAAACCCGGCCGTTGGGAAATACGAAATAGTTGTCGGCCACGCGGCCGGCGCATTCGAATACTTCACCGGGAGAAAGGTATACTTTCGGATAGGTAACCGAAATGCCCCGCCGCGCCGCCGCTTCGGCCGCCGGGGGAACGGTTTGCAGCCAGTCTTCGCGCGTCACCTGCAAGCCGTCTTCCTGAGCACCCTCCCCGGCCGATTGCCCCCGCAGGCCGATCACCTGAATAAAAAAGCGGTCCACCCCCAGCCGTGTCAGAAGATCGGGCATCTGAATCAGTTCGGACAAATTGCGGCGACTGACGGTATAGATCAAGCTCGTACGGAATCCCCTCTCCCGGGTCCGCACGATTCCGGTCGTGCACGTATCGAACGAACCTTCGCCGCGAATGGCATCATTCGTCGCCGCGGTGGCGCCGTCCAGACTGAAGCTGAAAAAATCGACCTGCCCTGGAGTGACCCGTTCCAGGATGCGGTTAAAAAGATAGCCATTGGTGTCGATGGTGACCGAAGCATACTCCAGTTTGCGCGCGGCGTGTACCACTGCGGCCAGGTCGGGGTGCAGTGTGGGTTCTCCGCCCAATAAAACCAGATTGGCGGCCGGGCTGCGCTCGGCCAGCACGCTGAGCCAGCGACGGATGGTGGTAAGATTGAGCCGGCGACGCCCATGCTGGACCGGATTGATGTAACAGTGCCGGCAGCTCAGGTTGCATTGCGTCAGGACATGAAAGAAGACATTGGCGGCGCTTTTGGAGAAGGCGACGGTCGGGTGCATCAATAGGTTTCGATATGGCGCTTGATCTCCGGTTTGGCAACCGGGCGTTCGGGTTCGCTGTGACCGGATTTGGAATCGCGTTTGGCCTTGACCAGCTCCTCGTTGGTCAAGCGCAGACGGACCGTGATATATTCGGCGAAAATCCGGTACAGCAGCAGCAGAAAATCGAGTCGTTCGTCTTTTCCGTCCCCTTCCGAGAGCCGTTTGCGGGCCGAAGTATCCACGGCCATGCAGACCGTCGGGCCGACGGCATGTACCGAAGCCGAGCGGGTCTGGTCGTCGATGATGCGCATTTCGCCGAAGATTTCGCCCTTGCGCGAGATCGTGCTGATCTCCTCACCCTCTTTGGTGATCCGAATCTTGCCGGAAAGCAGAAAATAGAGCCAGGGGTCCATATCGCCTTCCTGGATGATCTGCTCGCCGTCCTCGTATTGACGGATCTTGCTCAGACGCAGCAGCTTGCCCAGGTTGCGGGTCTCGAAATGCTTCAAGCCCTGAATGTTCATGAGGCGCTGAATGTTTTCGATGTTTTCCTTAAGATACTTGGATTCGATCATGCAAGACCTCCCGCGGGAATCAAGCCGTTAACAAGCGTCCATATTGTACGCGCCGCGCACGTTAAATGGCAAGCGTAAAGTATGGATTGCCGCAGCGGTCCTATCCGTTCTCCGTTTCCAGGCAGTGCTTGGAGACGACGTTATCGAAGGCCACGGGGTAGCAGCCGTCGAAGCACGCCTTGCAGAAGTGGTTGTCAGGGTCGGGCACCCCCATGGAACACAGCAAGCCGTCCAGGCTCAGGTAGTGAAGCGAGTCCAATCCGAGATACTGCTGCAGTTCCGGCACGCTCATGCGGGCGGCGATCAGTTCGCCTTTGGTCGAAAAGTCAATGCCGTAATGGCAGGGAAACCGGTGCGGCGGCCCGGCCACGCGCAGATGAACGCGCTTTACGCCCAGTTCGCGCAGGGCACGCACGCGGGTCCTGACCGTTGTGCCGCGGATGATGCTGTCCTCGATAATGATGATGTCCTTGCCCCTGAGCAGTTCCTTAATGGGATTCAATTTAACCCGCACGCCGAAGTCGCGCATGCTCTGTGTGGGCTGTATAAAGGTCCGACCCACGTAGTGATTGCGGATCATGCCCAGTTCGAAGGGAATCCCCGAAGCTTCGGAGTAGCCCAGGGCCGCGTAGGTGCCCGAATCCGGGAACGGCATCACCAGATCGGCCGCCACCGGCGCCTCCTGGGCCAGACGGCGGCCATGCGTTTTGCGCACCTGGTAGACATTATGTCCCAGGATGGTGCTGTCGGGACGCGCGAAATAGATGAATTCGAAGATACAGAAGGCGCGGCGGCCGGCCTGCGGCAGGTAAAGCGAGCGCGCCCCCCGATCATCGATGATGACGATTTCACCGGGGTCGAGTTCGCGCACGAACTCGGCCTGTATCAGGTCCAGGGCGCAGCTTTCGGAGGCCAGCACCCAGTTGCCGTTCAAGCGGCCGAGGCACAGCGGCCGGAAGCCGTGCGGGTCCTTGATCCCGACCACTTCGCCGCGGCTGGTCAACACCACCATGGAAAAAGCCCCCTGCAAGCGGGCAGCCGAAGCCAGCAGAGCCTGTTCGAAGCCCAGTTTCAGGTTGCGCACAAAGAGGTGCAGGAAGATTTCGCTGTCGGCCGTCGATTGAAAGATCGACCCCTCTTCTTCCAATTCGGCCTTAAGTTGATGCGCATTGACCAGATTGCCGTTGTGGGCCACGGCATACGCCTTCTGGCGGTGACGGACCACGAACGGCTGGGCGTTGATCAGCACCGAGCTGCCGGTGGTCGAATAACGCGCATGGCCGATGGCGCTGCTGCCCTTGAGCGGCTCGAGCACTTCCATGCTGAAGACATCCGACACCAGGCCCATGGCGCGGTGTTCGTGCATCACATCGTTGTCCGCGGCCGCGATGCCGGCGCTTTCCTGTCCACGGTGCTGCAACGCGTAAAGACCGAAGTAACACATCTTGGCCGCCTCAGGATGGCCGTAAACGCCGAAAATGCCGCACGCCTCGCGCGGATGGTCGTCCATGGACTGGAACGCGTTGGAAGCAATTGAATTGGGTTGGATGCTGTTCATTACCGATTCTCTCCGATCGACTCGTCCGTACCGTTCAACCGTCGCCCCGGGCGCCACGCATCAAGCTGCGGCACGGCCATGATACTCCTGCAGACACCTGACCGAGAAGGCCTGGAACCTGAGCGCCGCCACGGCCTTGCTCACCGCCAGGGCGCCGGCCACGGTGGTCACGTAGGGGATGCCGTATTTGAGGGCCGCCCGGCGGATCACGTAGCCGTCGCGGCTGGAGCGGTCGCCCGACCCTGTATTGACCACCAGATCGATCTGACGGTTCTTGATGGCGTCTTCCACGTGCGGCCGCCCCTGGGTCAGTTTGTTGACCTGTTGCACGGCAATGCCGCGAGCGCGCAGGAAGTCGCAGGTACCGCTGGTGCTCAGGATCGCAAAACCCAGCCGCTCGAATTCGCGCGCTACGGGTACGATGGCCGGCTTGTCGGCATCCATCACGCTGATGAAAACCGTTCCCTTTTCGGGCAGACGCTGACCGGCGCCCAGTTGCGCCTTCGCATAGGCCGTGCCGAAGTCGACCCCCATGCCCATCACCTCGCCGGTGGATTTCATCTCCGGACCGAG
>DDYQ01000222.1 GCA_002348005.1 Desulfobacteraceae bacterium UBA2230
GCTGCGGTCCATGAAGGCGCCCGGATCGCCTTCGTCGGCGTTGCACAGCACATACTTCTGGTCACCGGGGCTCTTGCTGGCGAAGTCCCACTTCACGCCGGTCGGGAAACCGGCCCCGCCGCGTCCGCGCAGACCGGAGAGCTTCATCTGTTCGATGATTTCCGCGGGCTGCATGGAGAGCAGTGCGCGGGCTGCCCCGAGATAGCCGTCGCGCCCGATGTAGTCATCGATCGATTCGGGATCGATCAGGCCCTTGTTGCGCAGGGCGCGCGGCATCTGGTGGGCGAAGAAGGGAATTTCGGTTTGCGCCGAAAGCGACTTTTTGGTGACCGGATCCGTGTACAGCAGCTTTTCGACCGGCTTGCCGTTGATCAGGTGGCTTTCCACGATGGCCGGGATGTCTTCCAGCTTGATCTTCTGGTAGAAGATATCGCCCGGGTGAACCACCATGATCGGGCCCATGGCGCAAAATCCGTTGCAGCCCGTTTCCACCACCTCGACCCTCGCGGTCAGTCCCCTGGCATCGATTTCCTGCTGCAGGGCATCCTTGACTTTGATGCTGCCGGTGGCGTGACAGCCCGTTCCGCCGCACAGCAGCAGGTAGGTCTTGTCCTGAAAGGCCATGCGGGGGGCGCTCTTCTGCTGGATCGATTTCAGATCGTCGACTGTCAGTTTCGGCATTGTGTGCTCCTCAGGCATAACGGACGCATCGTGCGCCGGCGCGGGTCACCATGAACCGTCCAATCCCCGGATCCCGTTCATGTAGAGCCGTCCGCAGGCGACAAAGAGCGAGTAATCGGTCATCAGCAGCGGTATATTGTAGGCGCGGGCCAGATCGACGACACTGGAGGCCGGTTTTTTGCCCCGGACGATGACCACCACGGCCACCTGAACGATCTTGGCGGTCTGCATCACGTGTTCGGTGGTGACCCCGGTCAGCAGCGCACACCCTTTGGCGGCCGCCGCCAGGACGTCATCCATGAGGTCCGCGGCCCCGCCGCCGATGATCACGTTTTGGAGCTGATCCTCGCCCACCAGCACCGTGGCTTTCAGAATGTCGCGCAATTCAAGAATTTTCATAGGCCTACTTATAATCTTCCAGGATTTCGATCACCTTGTCCGAACTGACGGCGCCGTGGGTATCCTGGCCGACCACCATGACCGGTGCCAGACCGCAGGCGCCCAGGCAACGGACGCCTTCCAGGGTGAAGCGCCGGTCCTCGGAAGTTCCGCCTTCCTTCAGATGATAGCTGTTTTCGATCCGGCTGAGCACCTCCTTGATGCCTTTGACGTAGCAGGCCGTGCCCAGGCAGATCCTGATCGTGTGCCGGCCTTTGGGCGTCATGGAGAAAAGAGCGTAAAACGAAGCCACGCCGTAAACGTCGCTGGGAGGCACATTCAGGCCGTTTCCAATGTAATCGAGCAGCTGCACCGGCAGGTAGCCGACGGCATTCTGACACTCGCGCAGCACGGTAATGATCGAGCCGGCCACGTTGCGGTTGGCCTGGATGATACGATCGATCTGCTCCCACATCTCGGGGGTGACATCCGGGAGATCGAGATGCTCAGTGGAATTCATTGGGTCTCCTTGTTCAGCCTCGCCGGAATCGGTCGAAGGGGGTGCGCTGGTCCGCTTACGGTTTTCTGTTAACCGAGGAGCAAAAATTCCATAATCGCGGGCAAAAGTCAATGAAAGGGTTTAGGGTTTAACGGGTTAGCGGGTTTTGGCGGACGGCCGGTGCAACGCGTCCGGGGCCCGGATATCCCGCCGATCTGTGAACCGTCTAAATTTAACAACCGTTCAGCCCTTCAAAACCTCCAACGCTTACCCGCGTCAACCCGATTGACCCCCGTTGCGGTCTGGCATATAGCATCTGAAATTCATAACCAAAACAGGAGAAAGGCACCCGCTCATGCCTGCCCATGACCGCAACGACGCGATGCAGACCGCTCAATGGCTCTCCGGGCGACTGGCCGTCCCGCCCGAGGTCGCCGTGCTCTCCGGCACGGGGCTGGGCGATATCGCCGGCGCGCTCGACGCCCCGATGCGGATCGGCTACGCCGACATCCCCCATTTTCCATTGTCGACCGTGCAGAGTCACCCCGGCCGCCTTGTCGCCGGGCGTCTGGCGGGCCGGCCGGTCTGCGTGCTGCAGGGCCGTTTTCATCTCTACGAAGGCTATTCGCCGGCCGAAGTGACCTTTCCCATCCGCGTGATGCAGACCCTGGGCGTGCGCACGCTGGTGCTGACCAATGCCGCCGGGGGACTCAACCCGGCATTTTCGACCGGCCGGATCATGATTATCGACGATCACCTCAATCTCACCGGCCGCAACCCTCTGATCGGCGCCAACGATGAGGATTGGGGACCGCGTTTTCCCGACATGACCGAGGTCTACTCCCGGCGCCTGCGCGGCCAGGCCCTGGCCGATGCGCAACGCTCGGGGGTGGAGGTTTGCCGCGGGGTCTATGCCGGGCTGCAGGGCCCCTCGCTGGAGACCCCGGCCGAAATGCGCTTCCTGCGCACCGTCGGCGCCGATGCGGTGGGGTTCTCCACCGTCATGGAGGCGATCGCCGCTGTTCACGCCGGCATGCGGGTGCTGGGCCTTTCGGTGATCACCAACCTCAACATCCCCGACCGGCCGCAGCCCGCCTCGGTTGAAGACATTATCGCGGTGGCGCAGCGTACGGCGCCGCAACTGGAAAAACTGATCGCCGGTGTAATGGCTGCGCTGTAAACACGACGAGCGGTTGAGGAGAAGGGTTTATGCACAGCGCCGATCTGCTGATCACCAACGGCACGGTGTTGACCATGGACGATGGCGGCACGGTGTATCCTTCCGGCGCCGTGGCCGTGGACGGCGCGCGCATCACGGCCGTGGGGCCGGCCGACCGCTTCCGGGATCGGCGGGCGGTGCGGACCCTCGATGCCGGCGGCGGGCTGATCCTGCCCGGATTGATCAACACCCACACCCATGCCGCCATGGCGCTCTTTCGCGGCCTGGCCGACGATCTGCCGCTCATGGCCTGGCT
>DDYQ01000219.1 GCA_002348005.1 Desulfobacteraceae bacterium UBA2230
GTCGTTGAGGGAAGAAATAGCGCATGGCGTGACCGCGCACCGCCGCAAGATCGGCGGCCTTGAGATCGGCAGTCAACATCTGTTCGCCTTCGCCTGAAATCTTTTTCTTCAACACGTTGCCGTCAGGTCCGATCACGAGGGCATTGCCCGGGAAAGTGATCCCCCTGCCGTTGGCGCCCCATTGGTTACAGGCGGCTACAAAAAGGCTGTTATCGAACGCGCGGGCCGGCAGATGCCGCATCCACGAATGGTGTTTGGCGGAGGCTGCGCCGCGCGGCGAAGCGTGCGGCATGAAGACGATTTCCGCTCCCCGGGCCGCCATGCCCGACGTCAGCTCGGGAAAGTGAGAATCATAGCACAGCTGAATCCCGAAAGTGAAATATCGGCAACTAAAAACCGGCACCCGGTTTCCGGCTGAAAAAAGGTTTTTTTCGGGCGGTGCCAGATGAGCTTTGCGGTAGCACTCGATTCGCCCGTCGGGGTGAAACACGCCCTGCGTTGCAAATGGCGGCCCGCTGGGATTCCGTTCGGCCATCCCCGCCAGGAGGATCAGGCCGGATTGCGCGGCCAGTCGGGACAGTGCGTCCGTGGTCGCACCGGGAATGGGTTGTGCCAGATCGGCCAGACTGGTGCGGGTGGTGTAGCCCGTGATGTTCAACTCCGGAAAACAGATCAGCTGAACCCCGTCTTCGGCGGCTTTGCGGACCCACGCGCGGCATCGCTCCAGATTTTCTTCAATGGCGCCCACCGGCGCCCGGCAGGTCACAACGGCGATACGGGTGTCGATCATGCCGGTTTAATTCCTGCAATCAACATTGTGGAATCGTGGAAAGTGGAATCTGCAATGTTAAAGGTTAAGTGTTCCATTCAGGTTTAAAGCGGGATTGCATATTTATTCAAGCGTCATCTTCTGCTCGTAACACCTGAAACTTGAAACGTCATGAAAGGTTTACTCGCAGGCCCTCCCTCCCATGAGGCTTGTCAAAGATCAAACTGCGCTTTGATTTTGAACACCCGGGTGGCCGGCAGATTCATAATGGTTTCGACCCCGGTCTCGTCGCGGATGCGGCTCAAATGGGTTTCGATTTCCGCCATCGAGCGCGCGATAAAGGTAAACCAGACATTAAAAACGGCGTTGTCGCGCAGATAGTTATGGGTGACGCCGCTGAACTGGTTGACCACGGCGGCGAACTGGTCGATGCGCGCTTCCGGAACGCGCGCTGCGCACAACGTGCTGACAAAGCCGACTTTATGCGGTGCGAAATTTCCGCCGATCCGCCGGATGATGCCTGCCGCTTTAAGCCTGCGGGTGCGGGCGACCACCTGGGACTCGGTCAACCCCAGCTCCTGCGCAATCACACGGAAAGGGTGGGGGTGAACCGGAAAGTCGGATTGAATACGGTTGAGAACCGCTTTGTCGATGTCATCCAGATCCATAGACCGGTACCTCAGCGCATGGCGGATATGGCTTGGGGGAGGAAGGTCAGCATGACCCTGCGGCTGCGGGGGCCGTCAAACTCGCAGAGAAAAATCCCCTGCCAGGTGCCCAGCACCAATCGGCCGTTCTCGACCGCCACCATAACCGACGCACCCATCAAAGACGCCTTGATGTGAGCCGGTGAATTGCCCTCGGCATGCTGGTAGGCATCTTTCCAGGGCACGATCTTGTTCAGCGCCATGAGCATATCGGCGCGCACCGCCGGATCGGCGTTTTCATTGATCGTCACCCCTGCCGTGGTATGGGGCACGAAGACCATGCAGACCCCGTTCCGGAAGCCGTTCGCCTGGACGGCGTGCTGCACTTGGCCGGTAATATCGACCAGTTCGGTGGCGGTGCGTGTTTTTACGGTCAGTTGCATGCTGCACCTCAAAAAAAAAGGCCCTGCCGGACGATGGCAGAACCTTTAAAAGTCGAAAGTCGCCTTTTGTGACTAGACGCAACCGGTCGGTTTCGGCAGGCCGGCCATCTTACAGGCTCCCTTGCCCGGTCCGGAGGGGAACAGTTCGTAGATGTGCTTCAGTTTGAAGCCGGTCACCTTGGACAGAACGCGAACCATCGGGGCAATACCGTTCTTTTCATAGTACTCGCGCAGGACTTCGATCACCTTCTGGTGCTCTTCATTCAGTTCATCGATGCCTTCCTGGGCTTTCACATACTGCACCCACTCCTGGCTCCAGTTTTTGTAATCATCAATGAAACCGTCTTCGTCAACATTAAATGATTTTCCACCAAATTCAACTGTCGGCATTTATGATCCTCCTTTTGAATATTTTATGGTGCCTGGCTGATCAGCCTTTACGATTCCCGAATTTAAGAAGTTCAACCTATTAACGAATCGATCCCCTAATGTCAACTGGAAAAGTCCGCTCCAAATGTCCTGAAAGCTTCGGAATCACGGCAATGTACGTTCCGCATCACCTGGCGGCCGGATCAATACTCACGCGGCGTGCGGTTGATCTGTTTCAACGTGAACACAGGGCCGTCCTTGCACACCAGTTCGCGTCCGATGTTGCAGCGCCCGCATATGCCGATCCCGCATTTCATCCGGTTTTCAAGCGACAGGATGATATGGTCATGATCGTATCCCAGCTTTTCCAGCACCGGCTGGGTGAATTTGATCATGATCGGCGGACCGCACACGATGGCATAGGTGTCGGGATCGCCCTGCGGCGCTTTCTGTTCGGTTATGGGCGGAACAAACCCCACATTGTACTTCCAATCGGGATCCTTGGTGCCGTCGACGGTGATGTGCATGTCGATGTCGTCGCGCTTTTCCCATTCGATCAACTCGTTTTTGTAGAGCAGCATGCCCGGGCTTCTGGCGCCGTAGACCACGGTGATGTTCTTGAATTTAGGCCGATTGGCGGGATCGAGCATGTAAATGATCGACGAGCGCAGGGTCGTGAAAGCAAAACCGCCGCCCACGATGAGCACATTCTTGCCCTCCAGTTGATGCCAGGGGTAGGAATTGCCCAGCGGGCCGCGTACGCCCATGATGTCGCCCACCTTCATGTTGTGCAGGTGCGAGGTCACCACGCCGGCCTTGTTGACGGTGAACTTGATGAACCCTTTTTCTACGGGCGAGGAGGCGATCCCGATGGGAATTTCGCCCTTGCCGGCGATGGAAAGTTCAGCAAACTGCCCGGCTTTGTAGGCGAACTTGTCTTCATCGTCCGGGTTCAGGAAAACAAACTTGAACGTCTTGAGATTGCGATCCTCGCTTTCGACGACAATATCGTCGATGCGCACCGGATATGGCAGATACGGATTTTCCACGCGTTCCTCCCTTTTGACTATCGCACAGCGCAGATGTTTTCAGAAGCCTTCTGGTTCATCCGGTCGCACACCTTGCGGATGTCGATGTT
>DDYQ01000052.1 GCA_002348005.1 Desulfobacteraceae bacterium UBA2230
TGCCAAACAGGTAGCTGATGAGGTCAGCGCGATAGCCGGGAGTAAGATCCAGCAGTACGATGCCGGTGGCCATGCCCACCGCCCACATGACACCGATGACGGCGTCGGCGCGGTGTTTGGCGCGCAGGCAGACCGTGGCCATGGTGAGGGCGCTGACGATGGAAAAGCCGATGGTACCGGCCAGAAAAGGCCAGCCCATAAAATAAGAGAGTCCAATTCCGCCATACGCCGTATGCGCAATGCCGCCGGAAAGAAAGACAATGCGGTTGACAACCACCAGGGATCCCATGATGCCGCAGATCAGACCGGCCAGCAGACCGGCCGCCAGTGCGGAACGCATGAATTCGAATTGAAGGATATCCACCATATCCCTATCCTGACGCAGAGGTTGGGGGTCGGGCACCGCGTCACGTCCCGGTCCCGTACAACTACCGATTCTGAAGTATCGTGCGGCTTACCATCTCCACAGGGCAGGCATCTTCGGCGCTGCACGGGCAAGTTCCCGCATTCGTCTGCTCCTGAAAAGGTGCCGGATGAAAGTGAAGAAGACGGCCGTTGACACAGGTGATCGATTTGACATACCCGGAAAAAATTAACACATCGTGGCTCACCATGATGATGGTGATTTCATGGTTTAATTCCCGGAGCAGTTGGTACAGTTCATGTCGCCCCCTTGTATCTACGCTGGCGGTGGGTTCATCCAGCAGCATCAATTCGGGCTGTGATATCAGGGCGCGTGCGATCATGACCCGCTGAAACTGTCCGCCGGAGAGCTCCGCGACCGGCCGCCGATGAAATGCCCCCATACCCATACGGTCCAAGGCGCGATGTGCCGCCTCTCGATCCAGCGCCGAATATCGTTTCCATCCGATGCCCGGCCTGAGCAAGCCCATCAGAACGACCTCTTCTGCCGACACCGGGACCGAATAGCGGATCGGAGCCTCCTGGGGCACATAGCCGATGCGGTGGGACACTTTCCGTGGGATTTGACCCAACACCAAAACGTTACCCCGGGTCGGTTTCAGCAGACCGAGCATGATCTTCAGCAGTGTAGTTTTGCCGCCGCCGTTGGGACCGATCATTGCCAGAAATTCGCCTTTCCGGACTTGCAGGTGGATTTCTTTCAGCACCCTTCGGTGGCCGAATGTAAAATGCAGATCGTTGATATCGACGATAAGTTGAGACATTTTATTCCAAAGCGGTTTTGATCTTCACCGCCACCTCTTTGAGGCTTTGAGGCCAGTCTGGGGCCAGCGGATCGGCCTCCACAATCTTGGCACCAACGGCATCTGCAATCAGGCGGGCGCTTTTGGTTGAAAACTGTGGTTGCACGAAAATGAGTTTGACCCCCAGGCGCCGACCGGTTTCGATCTGTTTGCGCAAAGCGGCCGGTCCAGGCTCTTTCCCGCCGATTTCAATGGCCACCTGTTCCAGCCCGTAGGCTTGGGCGAAGTACCCCCAGGCCGGGTGAAATACCATGAAGCGCTTGCCTTCAGCAGGGGCGAGGAGGTGTTTTATTTCAGAATCCAAAAGGTCGATTTGTGAACTGAAGCGTTCGAAATTATTACGGTATTGGTCTGAGCCTTCAGGATCGGCGGTCATCAGAGCATTCAGGATATGTGCAGCCTGGATCTTAACCAGGGGCGGAGAGAGCCAGATGTGGGGATCGGGTGCTCCCGTCTCATCATGGTCGCGATGATGCCCGGTACGATCTCCATGCACGTGATCCTGCATCGGGATCTTTTCAATCTTCGCGTCGGTGTGGACCACCGTAAGCTGCTTGCCGGTGATTCGGGGCAACCAGACCTCCTCGAAAGGCACTCCCACCGCTAAGTAAAGCTGCGCCTTGGACAACGCCGCCATTTGCCGTGGCTTAGGCTCGTAAGTTTCGGGATTGGCGCCAGGCAAAACCATGACCTGCACCGCCACCCTTTCACCTCCCACTTGCTGGACGAAATATTGCTGGGGCAGAATGCTGACGACAACTGAAAGGGGTTCTGCCGTCCCGATTCCCGGCCGGCAAACGGCACTCAAAATGATTGCAGCGGCCAGCAGTGACTTCATTCATACCTCCATGCAACTTTTTTTCATACCTTATCTGAGTCGGCATTAAACGGCAAATAAGATGGACCCTGTATTTAGAATGCGCAACCTATTTGCACAAGGGAGATTGAAGATCAAGCTGCTTCCTTCGGCATTCCAGATTTAAGCTTCATTGACGACAGTAAAAGTGCGCGTGCTTGCACCAAGGGGCCGGCGTCTTATGATGGCTTGAGATCCAGTAAGGTACGGAGGCAGACTAATGATACAGGGTTGCGCAACACCCGAAGGTACGCAGGCATATGCCGAACGATTCGCAGGCGTCGATTTCACACATCTGGGAAGAACCGGTCTATTGACCAGCGCGGCGGGTTTCGGTGCGTATCGGATCGCAGCGGGCGTCGGAGTGCACGCCGAAGCGCTGACCGCGGCATTGACCGGCGNNGCTGATTGATACCAGCGCCAATTATGCAGATGGTGAATCCGAGATGCTGATTGGACAAGTCCTTCGAAAATTGACGGCCGAGGGAGCTTTGAAACGTCAAGAAGTCATCGTGGTCTCCAAAGCCGGTTACCTGCAGGGGCGCAACTACGAATTGAGTCAGGCCCGCAAGCGCGAAGGCAATCCCTTCGTCGAGCTGGTGGAATACGACCGCGGCCTGGAACACTGCATTCACCCTGATTTTATGGCCGACCAGTTGACGCGTTCCCTGAAGCGCCTCGATCTTGAGAGCCTGGATCTCTATTTGCTGCATAATCCCGAATATTACCTCGGATGGGCACGCAAAAACGGTATCCCTCCAGAAACGGCTTTCGCCGAATATTACCGTCGTATCAGGTCGGCTTTTGATTATCTGGAGACCGAGGTGGCCAAGGGCCGGATCAACGCCTATGGGGTCAGCTCGAACACCTTTCCCGCAAGTGCCTCGCATCCTGATTGGACCAGTTTGGATCGGCTCGTGCGCCTGGCGGAAGAAATCACACCACAGCATCATTTTCACGTGATCCAGTTGCCCTTCAACTTGCTGGAAAGCGGTGCCGTTCTTGAATCCAACCAGCCCGAAGGCCGCAGCGTGCTGGAACTGGCGGCTGGGTGCCGGCTCGGGGTTTTGATCAATCGGCCGCTGAATGCTGTTGCAGGGAGCCGGATGATCCGCCTTGCCGACATTGCCGCCACAGCATCATTCAAAGACGAAGAAATCACCGAGTCCATCACCGTATTCAAACGTTCCGAAAAGCGATTCATTCGCCACCACCTGCACGCCATGGAAGCCCCAATGCCGCTGAAGCAACGTATCGCCGAGCAACTCACCGTAGCTGACCACCTGACCCATTATTGGCGTAATTTCGGCGGCTACGAAGGCTGGCGTCAGGTTCGGGGCGGTTTTGTGCTGCCGCGTGTAATGGGCGTAATTCAATATTTGCATCAGCATGCCGGAGATTCAGTTGGAATCATATCGTGGGCTGAATCGCATCAGATCCTGATGGAGAAAGCCTGCCAATGCATCGAATCGGTGTATGCAGGCCAGTTAATCCGGAAACTTGAGGCATTAAAGCGACGCGTGCGGGCGGCCGATCCGGAGTGGGGCCGAGCCGAAACGCTCAGCCAGATGGCCTTGCGGGCTGTGCGTTCCACCTATGGTGTCAGTTCGGTTTTGGTCGGCATGCGGCACCCGGCTTATGTGGCCGATGTGCTGGTCGAACTCAAACGGCCGCTGCACCAGGCTGCACGCACGAAAGCCTGGCGGACGATGGCGAGTTTTATTGCAGATTCTCGTCGTTAAGCTCATCGACCCAGGTGCGAGGGGACCGGGCCGCGCCGCTGCGGTAGGCAGCGCGGCCGATGAGATGAGCAGCTACCGGCGCGGTGAGCAGCAGCAACACGATCACAGTGGCCGCCCTCAATGAAATTCCCAGCTGCCGGTAAAACATGGCTTCAGCCAGTGTCAGCAATCCGGCACCCAGAGTGCCGGCCTTGGTAGCGGCGTGAATCCTGGTCAGCACGTCGGGCAGGCGGACAATGCCCACTGCGGCTACAAGACAGAAAATGCTGCCCGTGATCATCAACACGCCGGTGATGTAATCAATCATATGAGACGCCTCCCTGGTTTCTATCGGATTTTCTCTGCCACACCCGCAGAATGAAGCGTGCCAGCGCGATGGTACCCAGAAAGGCAATGCAGGCATAGGCGATCGCCACGTCCAAGTAGCTTGTTTCACGGGCCGCGATGGAAACGGCCACCAGGAAAGCAATCACCAGCATCGACAAAAGGTCAAGGGCGATGACGCGGTCGGCGGAAGTAGGGCCGCGGGCCAGACGCCAGAGCGTCAGGGCCATGCTCACCATGAGAATGGTCAAGGCGGTTTGTCCGGACAGATCGAGAAATCCACCAGCAGGTATCATGAGCGCATGACCTCCAGTACACGCCTTTCCAGGCCGTTTTTGATGTCCCTGCGGGCCGACTCCACGTCGTAAAGAAACATGACATGCACGTAAAGCGTTCTACGGTCTTCGGAAAGGTCCACACTCAGGGTTCCGGGTGTCAAGGAGATAAGGTTGGCCACCACAAAGATCTCAAGATCGGTCCGGGCGGTCAGCGGGATACCGATAATGCCAGGTCGATTGATATGTCGGGGAGTGATGACATCCCATAAGACACGCAGATTGGAGACCACCAGTTCTTTAAGAAAATAGACGGTGAGATTGATGGTTTTTGGCAGCTTTGTAAAATATCGGGTTTCACGATAAAGGGGTTGAGAGAGCCACAGGGCGAAGTAGCCCAGAGCAAATCCCAACAGAAATATACCGATACTGCCGCTGCCCAGTAGTGTCGTAAACACCGCGGCAAAGACAATGTTGAGGATAAAGAGGCTCATCGTCCGCCTTCCTGCAATTCGCTAATGTAAGGTTGAGGGTCCATTAGCTGTGTGGCGGCTGTCGCGGCATAGTCGATCACCGGCTCCATGAACAGACCTAGGAGCACGGTAATGAGGGCCAGAACCAGGACAGGTGCCAGCATCCAGGTCGACAATCGCTGCTCCGTGCTTTTGCGTGAAGCATCGGGTGCGGGTTTCCAAAAAGCTTCGGACCAGATTTTGATCATTGAAAAGACGGTGAGCAGCCCCACCACGGCAGCCAGGACGGCCAGGACGTAATGGCGGCTTTCAATTCCGGCTCTGATGATCAACAGCTTGGCCCAGAAGCCCGAGAGGGGGGGGAACCCAGCCAGAGAAAAGGCGGGGATAATAAAACCCAGCGCCAGCAGACCGTGTGTTTTATAGAGGCCTCCGACGTACTTAAGGCCCGAAGCGCCGCCCGCCTGGCGAATCAGGCCGCTTACCAGGAATAGGTTGGCTTTGACGATGATATGGTGCACCAGGTAGACGATGGCGCCAGCCAGGGCCAGAGGTGTGAACAGGGCCAACCCCAGCACCATATAGCCCACCTGGCTGATGATGTGAAAGCCCAGAATACGGCGCAGCTCCATTTGCGAAGCGGCGCCGATCACCCCGAACAGCATGGTCAGGGCGGCGACTACAAGCAGGGTGCCATGGGTGACACTGGTTTCGGTGGTAAAGACCAGGGTGAACATGCGAATTAAGGCGTAGACACCGACTTTGGTCAGCATGCCGGCGAAAAAGGCCGCTACGGAAAAAGGTAAGGTATGATAGGCGGCCGGAAGCCAGAAGAAGAGCGGAAAAAGGGCCGCCTTGATGCCGAAAGCGGTCATCAGCAGCATGGCGGCGGCGGTGAGCAACAGGTTGTTATGAACCTCCGGGATCTTCATATGCAGGTCGGCCATATTGAGGGTGCCGGTCAGCCCGTAGATCAACGCGATGGCGGTGAGGAAAAATAGAGTGGAGACCAGGTTAATGGTAACGTATTTGACGGCTCCGCCGAGACCATCGCGCCGCCGGCCCATGACGAGCAGACCAAAGGAGGACATTAACATCACTTCGAACCAGACGTACAGGTTGAAAAGATCACCGGTCAAGAACGACCCGCACACGGCGGCGGTCAATATTTGCAGGAAAGGATAGAAGCCGGTGCGTACCTGCTGGGTGTCGATTTCCGTCCGGGCGTATGCCGTCACGGCGGTGTGGATCAACGCGGTTATCGCCACCATCACGGCGCTCAAGTAGTCGACGGCAAGGCAGATGCCGAAAGGCGCCGGCCAATTGCCGATCCACACGGCGATGACTTTGTATTCGCAAACGGCCGCCATGAGCCCGATGCTGGCCAAAAGGTGCAGGACGGCCCCGCCTAACGCGATACCGTGGGCGCGGCGATTATCCGCTTTTAAGAGTGCGGACAGAACCGCCGTGAGCATCGGCAGCACGATGGGCAGGATCGGCAGGATCTTCATGAAGGCCTGCTTTCATCACTGGCTGAGAACTTCTCCGGACAGGCTTCGCCGGTTTCATCCCGAAACAGTGAGTCGTCGGCATCCAATGTCCCGGTCCGGGCATACGCCCGGTTGAGCAGTGCGAGCAGAAACGTCACCATGGCGAACCCGATGACGATAGCGGTCAGGATCAACGCCTGAGGCAGTGCGTTGGCGGCAGGGGCGGACAGCGTGCTTTGCCCCGGAAGAATCAGCGGCGGCCGG
>DDYQ01000196.1 GCA_002348005.1 Desulfobacteraceae bacterium UBA2230
TCGAGGAAGGCGTTGCCGAAGCCTTCGTATAAGCTGGGATACGTGATGAAATCGGCATGCGGATAGATGTCCCACAGGCTATAGGGGTGTCTGTGGCGTTTGTTGCCGTTGAGTGGATCCGAAATCCGCGTGTTGACCAGGCGAAGATCCACCTGATGCTCCTCGGCATAGCTTTTCAGCCAGTCGGCATACTCGTAGCCTTCATCGCCGGCCTCGTGGGAAATCACCAGCTTGTAGCGGTTGTCCTTCAGTTGGCGCACCAGTTCAATCGAGTGCTCGATGCCCTTGCGCTGCACAATGCGCGTCGGTTGCAGGATCACCTTGTCCTCGGGTGACAATCCGATTGCCGTCCGGAAAGCCGCCGATTGCACCGGATCGACCTGCGGCGGATTGGCAAAATCGAGTACGTTGGGGATGATGGTGGACGAGATGCCCGTGCGCAGCGCCAGTTCCTCCTGGGCGGCCGTATTGATCACCACATGTTCGATGCTGGGCAGCTTGGGCGGAAACGCCATGCGCAGGTAGTCGTCCACTGCATTGATGGTGAAGCGATTGCGTTCCCAGTGAAAGTCGTGGTGGTGTGCAATGGTCGGTATCTGGCGCTCGGCGATGATCTCGGTCAGCGCCACACCCAGGGGGATATGCAGCGGAATGGTGATCGCATTTTCGATGATCAAGAGATCAATGGCGAATTGTTCGATGAATTCCTCGATATCCACCTTGAGCAGCGTCTTGATGGCGTGGATGGTTTCAGTGACATTGGCCTTGCGGCCTTTGCGCCCGAAGATGCGATCATTCAGCCATTGATTGTTTTCGTGTTTGAAGTGCGCCTCCGGCACCAGTTTGCAGCATTCGTCGTCATGCTCCAGTTCGCCGGCCAGCCAGAAGCAGCGGTGTCCGGCATCGGTCAATACCTGGGCCCATTTGCTGGCTTCCATGGAAACTCCGTCCGTGCCGGCGAAACGGGTAGAGATGAAGCCGATGTTTTTGGTCATATGGGAGCCGTCATCTTCGATAGGGGGGTTATTGCAAGTTGTTGATGGAATCATGTTCACTCCGGTCCAGAGACCGTATCGCACGGGATTACCTCACGGGCCTACGCCCGTAGGGCTTCTATCAGCTAAAGTCGCGCATTCTATCGACCTGGGTGTCGATGTCAACTCCAAATTAAGATCGGCCGACATCCTGTTTACAGATCCAGGTCCCTGTCGATCAAGCTTCCGGCCGTGACCACCGCACCTTTTGGGCCCCTGTTACGAATGGCCACGCGGCCTCTGATCGTCACGTCACGCTCGAACATCACATCGCCCCTGACCGTCAGTTCCTCGCATTCAATCAAGCTGGGAATGCCCTGCCCGAATCGTTTCTCGAAATCGTCGATTCGGGTATAGTACTTTGGATCGAGCTGGATTTGAATCCGTCCCAGTCGCCGGGCCGGATTCGGCACCAATCGTCCACCCTGATCGAAGATGAAGCAATCCGAGCGCAACGCCAGAAGATCGGCGCATTTCTTGACCGGCCGGAAGCGGGTGTCCGGAACCCTCACCGCCGCGGCATTTTCGAACAGCGAAATGGCCGCACCCATGGCCGTTTCGATTTGAAAGACCGCTGGGCTTTTCTTTTCACGCGGATCGAGCGTTTTAGGGTTGAGGATAATGGGCAGGCGCACCAGTTTCTCGCGCCGGATCAGGGCATCGAGTTCCGGCAGATGGATCCATATCGAGTTCACATTAAAATAGCGGTACAAGTTGATGTCCTGAAACGCGTTGCAGTCTTCTTCGGGGCACTGGGCGATCTCGCGCAGGATCAGGCGCCCGTTCTTATGCCGCGCCAGATGCCCGCCCTTCATATCGGCCGGGGTGCGCTGGGCCACTTCCATCATGATCGGAAATCCTCCCGCGGCGAAATAACCCAGCAGCGCCCGGTCCAGAGTGGCGCCCAGGTTATCGCAGTTGGCGATCAAGGCGTATTCGATGCCATCGGCGATAAACTGCGCCAGCAAACCGGAGGTGTGCAGGGCGGTGTAGATTTCGCCATGGCCGGGCGGATTCCATTCCAGATCGGGATTGTCCGGCCAGCGAGCGGGTGAAAGATCGCTGCGCAGAATCTTGGGAAACTTGTGCTGCAAGAAAAATCGCGGCTGGCGTTCAGGATTGAGGGCGGCCACGGCGGCACGCGTGTCGCGGTCGGTATTGAAACTGTTCATGAAGACAAGGGGCACATCATCGATAGCGGCTTGTTCGATGATGATTTGCAAAAAAGACTTGCCCGTCTTCACGTCAAGCAGCGACTTGGCGCCGGTCAGCCCCATACTGGTGCCGAGGCCGCCATTGAGCACGATTTGAACCGTCCGTTTAAGCGCTTGTACACCGGTGTCGGCATGTGACTGCAACTGTTTGATGTCGGGTATCTGCTCTTCGTCGACCGGGGAGATATCCGCATCTGAAATCATGCCGGTGGTACCCTGCACGACTTGTTCATAATAATAAGCGAATGTCTCGATCACCACGGGAGGGAGACTTGCACCTTCCATTTTGGCGACAAATGCAGATAGCTGCGGCAACTTCGAATCCAAAGGCGCCCTCCTTGCGGGTTAAACTGGCCTACATTCATTATATCGACTATTCGAGCCGAGGCAATAAAAGGATTTGATCATCCGGGGTGATGCGGCGGACCAGAGCGGAATCATAAAATGAAGTCCCGGTCCGATGGACCGGGATTCGGGGCATGCAGTCAACAGATCAGCAGACCGGTTCGATCCAGCCCATGGGATCTTCTGAGCGGCCGTACTGAATGTCGACAATGGAACTGAAAAATTTCTGGGCCAGGGGGCCGACATTGCCCTCACCGATGGTGAGCACGGTCTCTTCGACTTTGAGTTGGCCGACCGGTGAGATTACGGCGGCTGTTCCGGAACCGAAAACTTCACTCAGCCGGCCGCTTTTATGGGCGGAAACCACTTCATCGACACTGATCCGGCGTTCGCTGGCCGCAAGGCCCCAGTGGCGTGCCAGCTGCAGCACCGAGGCGCGTGTGACGCCCGGAAGAATGCTGCCGCTGAGCTGGGGGGTGACGATCTCGTTGTCGATGACGAAGAAGATGTTCATGGCTCCGACCTCTTCGATATACCTCTGCTCCACACCGTCGAGCCACAACACCTGCGTATACCCCGCCCGATGGGCTTCTTCACCAGCCAGCAGACTGGCAGCATAATTTCCCGGTGTCTTGGTATCTCCCACCCCGCCGCGTACAGCGCGCACATGATCCCGGGTGACCATGATTTTTACCGGGTTGAAGCCTTCCGGGTAGTAGGCGCCCACGGGCGATAAAATGATGAAAAAGCGGTAGGTGTGGGAGGCGCGAACACCCAGAAAGGGATCGGTCGCAATGATGGTCGGCCGGATGTACAGGGATGTGCCAGTTGCTGCCGGGACCCATTCCTTTTCAATCGTGATCAACTGTTTGAGGGCCTCCAGGGCCGCATCCGGATCCATTTGGGGTATGCACAGCTTGCCCGCCGAGTAATTGAGGCGTTTCAGATTCTCGCGCGGCCGGAAAAGCTGGATTTTGCCGCCTGCCGTGCGGTAAGCTTTGAGACCTTCGAAAATGGCCTGGCCGTAATGCAGCACCATCGTGGAGGGGTCCATCACCAGGGGCCCATAGGGTTCAATGCGTCCATTGTACCAGCCCTTTTCCGGATGATAGTCCATGTTGAACATGTGATCGGTGAAATGAATACCGAAACCCAATTTGTCCTGTTCGGGTTTCGGTTTAAGCTGGGCACATCTTCTGATCCCAAATTCCATGTTGTTCTCCTTGAACCGAAGTTGAACCGGCGGAATGATGAATTATCTTTGCGGCCACAGCATCAGGCCGGTAGCGGGGTCGTACACCCTTGTAAACGAAGTTCCCGAAAGCTCCTGCAGATCCAGTTCTCCCGAGTGGAGCCGGCTTTCCGAGAAAAGCGTTCCACCCCAGACGTGTCCGTCAAGATCGGCCGCCGAGATCCGGCCGTTGATCTGCCAGCCAGAAGCCGAGCGGCTGACGTTGCCCGTGCAATTGACGATCTCGAAAAAGCCTTCCCTGCGCTGGGTCACATAAACCTGCTGGTGTTGATCATAGGTACCGATCGTTAACACCGAGGCCGTTCCGATCAATGAGAAAACGGCCAGATCGACGCTGTTGCGGGCACAAGCCGCTTCCAGGCCGGCAATCAGGTCCAGATTGGCCGGCAATGCCACCAGAAAACGTCTTCCCGCTTGGTACGAGGGGTCTCGCATATGCACCGCGTGTTTTGTCCGCATGAAAGCGCCTGGGGCGCGCTTCCTGCGTGGTCCCACTGTGTGCAGAGTAAAGTGCAGGAAAGCGGGCTCACCATAGCACCACCCTCCCACCGGATGCAAGTCTCGGCATCGCTTTGTCAAGCTGGAAATGTGTTCCGGGCAAGTCGGCAGGCCTGAGAGGTCGTTTGTCCACTGCGCTGCGATGCAGGGCTATCGCCTGCGGGGATAAACTTCAGGGTAGAGGCGGTAGGCGCATTCGGGGCAGATGCCGTGGGAGAAGTCGGCTTCGGAGTGCGAAGCGATATATTCTTCGATCGGGTGCCATGCTCCTGCATGGTCGCGGATCTTCTTGCATGACGCACAGATCGGCAACAAGCCGCTGAGACGTTTGATTTCCAGCAGGGCTTTCTCCAACTCGGCGATGAGGCGCTCGCGCTCTTTTGCCGCCTGGTGACGGATAAGGGTGATTTCAATTGTCGAGCGAAGTTCGGTATTGTCATACGGTTTGATGATATAACCAAAAGGTTTGGTCCGGATTGCCCGATCCAGAACATCCTGGTCACTCAGACACGAGAGGAAGATGATCGGCACGTCCATGTGGTTGGCAATCTGTTCGGCGGCTTCGATGCCGTTCATGTCGCCTTCCAGCAGAATATCCATCAGGATCAGGTCCGGGTGACATTCCAGGGCACGTGTGACCGCCTTGGATCCCGATCTGGCGATCGCACAGACGGCGTGGCCGAAGCTCTCCAGACGGGCTTCCAGCACGGTGGCGACATTGGGATCATCCTCCACCACCAGGATCGTGGCCGGCTGTCGCACCGGAGCCATGGCGTGTGAACTGGTACGCATTATCGATCAGACCTCCTGGGCACCATGTTTTCTGAATCACCCGACGAACGGTGCGCGTCGGGCAGTCGCTTCAATTGCAAAAAATGTATTCTCTGTTCCCTTTTTGTGCGCAGCCCCATCGGCTTGGCGATCGCTTGCATTCAGGGCGAAGTAAAGAAAAAATCAAGGATTCAAGCCCTTATCTTGAATTTCGGCTATCCGGGTAACGCAACGGGAACTCGCTTTAAATTGCGGTTTACGGGGCTGTCGTGATAAATGCAATTGTCCTGCCATTCGCCGGAGAAGGACGGGGAGTCAACCGCAAACAATCGGGTGATCCTATGCAACGCTATACATGCAGTGAGTACCGCCGAGAGATGATTCTGATGAGTCTTAAAAGGCAGGCTGCCGATCCGAATATCAGCCCGCTTGAAAAGGACAAACTGAAGGAACAGATCCGGCAGTTGGAAGCTGAAATGGGATTGGAATAGGACTAAGGCATTGACAGGTGCCCTTTTTCGATTTAATACCAAAGAAATCCTTGATTTATGTCGAAAAGTGGGCGTTGACTGCCGATCGCCGCGTTCATTGGGCAGGCAAAGCACCGGCCGCCGTTGCATTCCAGCACAAATCCCTCCAATCGGCCGCCGTTGCATCCGCGTACGGTAAGCAGGGCAAGCGCATGTCGATCAAAGTCACCGAAGACTGTTCCCCTGATGCTGAAGTCGTCTCCGCGATCACCAGCCAGTCGAACCTGACCCATCAGCAACTGATGGACTGCGTGGAAGTGGGCAAAGCGATTACGGCCGAACTGGATCCCGGAAAACTGCTATCCACCATAATGGAGAAAGTCTCCAGACTGCTGCCTTCGGAAATCTGGTCCCTCTTGCTGCTGGGAGATAAAACCCGGGAACTGCGCTTCGAAATCAGTATCGGCCTCGACCCCCGCATGGTCAAGGATATCCGTCTGCCTCTGGGCAAAGGGGTGGCCGGCCAGGCTGCGCTGAAACAGCGCCTGATCATCATCGAGGATGTCGCCAGCTGCCAATACTTTGATGATGAGGTAGACCGTCGTTCAGGCTATCACACCCATTCACTGATCTGTGTACCCATTCTCTTCGGGGGGCGAACCCTGGGCGTGCTGGAAGTCGTCAACCCAAAGAATATCAATGCCACGACCTTGTCGCTGCTGAACCTTCTGGCCGACTATCTCGCCATCGCCATTGAGAATACGCGGCGCTATAAAAAAATGCAGGACATGGCGGTACGCGATAACCTGACCGGCCTGTACAACCAGCGCTATCTGTATCAGGCCTTGAAACGGCTCATCCCCGATTCTCAGGAAAAAGGGAAACCCCTGTCGTTGATTTTTCTGGACATGGATGACTTCAAGGAGGTTGTCGACCGGCTCGGTCACCTCAACGGCAGCCGTGCGCTTCAGGAGGTGGGGCAACGTATCCGCAAAACCCTGCGACCTCCACGTTTTGCGGTAGCCTATGGCGGTGATGAATTTGTGGTGGTGCTGCCGTATACGGATCGTTTCGAAGCCATAACGGTTGCAGATGCGATTCGCCATGCCATGAAAGCCGAGCCTTACCTGCTCCAGTGGGGACATGAGGTCATGATCACGGCCAGTTTCGGAGTCGCCACCTACCCGGATGACGCTCAGGACAGCACTGAATTGCTGGCCTTTGCCGATCAGGCCATGTTCAATGCCAAGAAGACCGGCAAAGATCAGGTGCGCGTCAGTTCATAATCAGCGGACTCGTAAAAAGATCCTGCATCTGCCGCCAGCAGCCAGAAAATACCGTTCTGAAGATCCCTGGTCCGTGAGCTTATCCGCGGCTCGCCCCTTTAGCGGCTCGATTCCAGCTGTTAGACGCATCCTTGACAACCAGCCCGGTGGGCTTAGGGTTGAAGATATTCGGAGCCAGGCGGCGAACACTTCGCTGTTTGAACCCGCTTGGCAGAATCCTCAATCGATCCGAAGTAACCGAGGAGGGGTCATGAAAGTATTGATCGTGTTTTACTCTACCTATGGCCATGTCTACCAGCTGGCGCAGGCGGTAGGCGAAGGCGTAGCCCAAGTACCCGGGGCCGAGGTCGTAATGCGTCGGGTTCCCGAAACCCTGCCGAACGATATTCTCCTGAAAATGGGCGCCGAGGAAGCCCAGAAAGCTTTTGCCCACGTGCCGGTGGGCAAGATCGAAGAACTGGGTCAGGTTGATGCGGTGATCTTCGGAACGCCCACCCGCTTCGGCAACATGGCCGGACAGATGCGGCAGTTCCTGGATGCCGCCGGCCAGCTGTGGAGCTCGGGCGCGACGGTGGGCAAAGTCGGCAGCGTTTTTACCAGCAGCGCCACCCAGCACGGCGGGCAGGAATCCACGATTCTTTCCTTTCATACCACGCTGCTGCACCTGGGATTTGTGATCGTAGGTCTGCCCTATTCATTCGAGGGCCAGACGCGCATGGACGAAATCACGGGCGGATCGCCTTACGGCGCCTCCACCATCGCCGGCGGCAGCGGTGAGCGCATGCCCTCGCAGAACGAACTGGACGGCGCACGTTACCAGGGGCGGCATGTGGCCCAGATTACCGCTCGGTTGACCCGTTAAGCCCCTCGAATATGGGCGGCGCCGATCGGTGATTGGACCCCCTGCCGGGTTTCACTTCAGAGATCCTGCATCTCCAGCCGATGCTCGATGGCGATGCAACCGATCACGCTTTGCGCTGCGGGACAGTGGGGCAGGTAGCGAGCAAAGCAGGCCTGGGCCTCAGAACGCTTGTCGGGCGGCAATCTGAGGGTGTAAGCGACAGCAATGCGCGTTATCTTGAGGATTCCTTCGACCGCTTCGATATCCCCGTGCACCAGGGCCTGAAAGCGTTCTTCGGGCGTCGGGATCCTGCTTTTCGCCAGCACCGTGGCGAAAGTGCCCATCATTCAGCCGCCGACCGCGCCCACCACATGGTCCAGGGTGGCGGCGTGCTCCTCTTCCGGATCTACACGGTAAAAGCGCTTAATACCGCCATGCACACCATAGTAAACCGGTTGATCGAAGCCCTGGATGAGCGCCTTGCGGGTAGGGCCCTTCACGCGCGTGATCACGATCTCCGAGCGGTGCACGACATCGTTCATAATCGCCTCCTTGCTGTTATCGTGGACGGATCCCCTGCATTCAAAATCGACAGAAACGCCCTGTCCTCAACCTAAATCTTTTTCTTGCAGCTTCAACGGCCGGACCGTGGGTGCTTGTTCGTAATGCCGCGTTCTTAACGCTTGTTCTCAGGCAAAAGAAGTGTAACCAACTTGATCGATTCCGGCTCTAACCGTCCGTTACGGGTTCACCTGGCGTAAACCTTAATCCGGAGGAGAAATGGTTCACTTATCACGGCGCGGTTTCCTGAAGGGCGGTCTGGCGGCCGCCTGCGGTTTGATGACCGCCCAATCGCCGGTCCAAAAGGCTTTTGCTCGGGCGGAACAACCGCTGGCCACCCTGCTGGACCTGAGCAAGTGCATCGGTTGCGGGGCCTGTGTGGAAGCCTGCCGCGAAACCAATGCACATAAATATCCCCAACCCCGGAAACCGTACCCCAGGATGTATCCTTCGCGCGTGAAGGTGGAAGAGTGGTCCGACAAGCAAGCGGTGGACGACCGTCTGACGCCGTATAACTGGCTCTATGTCCAGACCGCCGAGGTGGAACACAACGGCCAAAACCTGACCGTCAATGTCCCCCGGCGCTGTATGCATTGCACCAATCCGCCCTGCGTCAAATTGTGCCCCTGGGGTGCAGCCCGGCAGCTCGACAACGGCATTGCCCAAATCGACGCCGAGCTGTGTCTGGGCGGCGCCAAGTGTCGCGATGTCTGCCCCTGGCAGATCCCACAGCGTCAGACCGGAGTCGGTCTTTACCTCGACCTGTTGCCCGGCCTGGCCGGTAATGGTGTCATGTTCAAGTGCGACCGCTGCTATGACCGCATCGCCCAGGATGAACTGCCGGCCTGCGTGGAAGTCTGCCCCGAAGGCGTCCAGTCCATCGGACCGCGTGAAGAAGTGCTGCAACAAGCACACGCATTGGCCCGGGAAATGGACGGCTATCTATACGGCGAGCACGAGAACGGCGGTACCAACACCTTTTATGTTTCACCGGTGCCCTTCGATCTGCTGAACGCGTCGGTCGAAAAGGGTTCGGGACAACCCCACCTGGCGCCGGTTGCAGATGCCATGGCCCAAGGCGACAATCTGGCCAAGGCCCTTGTGCTCGCGCCCCTGGCCGGGATCACCGCCGCGATTGGACGCTTTTATAAATTCACCCGCAACGACGAAGGAGCCTGAGATGCGTGCTTCGACCACGTCTCCCTGGGTGCGACGCCTGTTCCGTTTGGCAGTGGCCTTTTCAGCCCTCACCGGCTTTGCACAGATGCCCATTTTCAAGCGCTACTATATCGCCGACATCCCCGGTCTGGGATGGCTGGCTCAATATTATGTCACCTTTCAGCTGCACTACTTAAGCGCCATTGTCTTGGCGGGGTTGGGTGCCTATCTGCTGACCCGCTACCTGCTGGCGCCGCGCGGCACTCCGGCGGCGATAACGGCATATGTCCGCAATGGGCTTTTACTCCTGATCGTAGTCAGTGGCGGCCTGCTCGTGATCCGCAACCTGCCGGGATACCGTTTCAATCCCCAAACCGTGATGATGCTCGATTTCGTGCACCTCGGCCTGGTGCTGCTTTTTCTGCT
>DDYQ01000239.1 GCA_002348005.1 Desulfobacteraceae bacterium UBA2230
GATGTTCCGCGACAGGTTCTGGCTATGTCTCGCGTTGACGCTGCCGGCGTTGATCTGGGAGCCGATGATTCAAGAGTGGTTCGACTATCGGGCGCCGGTGTTCCCCGGTGCGCAACTGATTCCAGCGCTCTTCGGATCGGCGGTTTTCATCTACGGCGGATGGGTGTTCCTGCAGGGGGCTTTCCATGAGCTTGCCGACCGCATGCCCGGCATGATGACCTTGATCGCCCTGGCGATCAGTGTCGCCTTTGTTTACAGCGTGGCGGTAACACTCGGCCTGTCAGGTCACGCGTTGTGGTGGGAGTTGTCGACATTGGTGACCATCATGCTGCTGGGCCACTGGATNNGGGCACTGGATCGAGATGCGCTCGATCTTTCAGGCCAAGGGGGCCCTGAAGGAGCTTGCCCGGCTGCTCCCGGATACGGCGCTTCGACTCACGAGCGGTGACCGCACCGAAGAGGTACGCGTGGACCAACTCCGGCCGGGCGACCTGATCTTAATCCGCCCTGGCGCTGGAATACCCGCCGACGGCCGAGTCCGGAGCGGCAAAAGCCGGGTCAATGAAGCCATGATTACCGGTGAGTCCAACCCGGTCGAAAAAAGCGAAGGCGGCAGGGTCATCGCCGGCACGGTCAATGGAGAGGGATCGTTGCGCGTCGAAGTTACCGAGATCGGCGAAAAAACGGCCCTTGCCGGCATCATGCGCCTGGTGGAGGAGGCTCAAGGATCGCGATCACGGGCACAGGCGCTTGCCGATCGGGCGGCCTTTTTCCTCACGCTCACGGCCATCGGGTCGGGCGCTGTGACATTTACGGCCTGGCTGGCGTTCGGAGCGCCACTGGATTTTACGATCACTCGCCTGGTGACCGTACTGGTGATCGCCTGCCCTCATGCGCTGGGGCTGGCGGTGCCCCTCGTAATCGCCATTTCGACAACGCTGGGCGCGCGCAACGGTCTTCTTGTGCGTGATCGGCGCTGTCTCGAGGAAGCGCGACACCTCAGCGTCGTAGTGTTCGACAAAACCGGAACGTTGACCTTGGGCGAGCATCGCGTAATCGATTCTGTTTCAACCGCGGTGAGTGAAAACGAAGCATTGCGTCTGGCCGCAGCCGTGGAGCACGATTCGGAGCACCCGATCGCCCGGGCCCTGCTCAGCAGCGCCAGCGAAAAACACCTCGAAGTGCCAGCCGCTCGGGATTTTCAGGCCATTCCGGGACAAGGCGTCAGCGCCGTGGTCGAGGGCCGGGAATTGATGGTGGGCGGGCCGGCATTGTTGCGCAAGCGAGGCCTCGAACCTGCGGATGAACTGCGCAAAGCCGCCGAACGCTTCGGCCAACATGGCCGGGCGGCTGTTTTCCTTGTGGAAAGAGAACGCGTTCTGGCGGTGTTTGCCATCGCCGATGCCGTGCGCCCCGAATCCGGCGACGCAGTCCAACGCCTGAAGCGCCAGGGCTTGGAAGTGGCAATGCTCACCGGCGACTCGCAGGCCGTTGCCATGACGGTGGCCAGAGAGCTCGATATCGACATGGTATTTGCCGAGGTCCTGCCGGAGGACAAGGCCGACAAAATAAAAGAATTGCAGCAACATGGAAAGCGTGTGGCCATGGTAGGAGACGGTGTAAACGACGCCCCTGCCCTGGTCACGGCCGATATCGGCATCGCCATCGGGGCGGGAACCGATGTCGCCGTCGAGGCCGGCGATGTGGTTTTAGTCCGCAGCGACCCGCGCGATGTATCGCGAATCCTTAGCCTCAGCCGGGCAAGCTACCGTAAAATGGTTCAGAATCTGTGGTGGGCGGCGGGATACAACATCGTGGCCATTCCGCTCGCAGCCGGCGTATTGGCCTGGGCAGGCATACTGCTCTCACCGGCGGTCGGCGCGGTGTTGATGTCGGCCAGCACGGTGATAGTAGCGTTCAATGCGCAGCTGTTAAGACGGGTTGTACTTTAGCGCGCCCATAGCCAGAATACCCCCAGGCTCACGGATAGGCGGCCCCATTCAGGCCCGCTGTACACGATCCTCGGCTTCAGTACACAGCGGCCGGCATTATCGGCTGCGTGACCCGACAACCACCCTCATACCGCCATGCACCCGCAGCCGTTTTGATCCCGCGCGATTTTCAGCACGCCGACAGGTTGCCTGTTGCCTGAATACAGGATATCAGATGATCGCTTGCCTTTCCCAAAGGAAGAGACCAGCCGAATCATGAGCGCCGTTGTTTTTCGAAAAACCATCCTGAAGGGCGACCCGCGAACGTTGCGTGATGTTTTGGCGAGCCACAGCGGTTTGTCCAAAATGCGGGTCAAGCGCGCGATGAATCTCGGAGCGGCCTGGCTGCAACGCCCCGGCACGACGATGCGGCGGGTTAGGCGCGCTTCCACACCAGTGAAGCCGGGAGACGTCGTTGCGCTGTATTATGATGAATCCATCTTGAACGGCGAACCGCCGGCCGCAGGGTGTATGCGCGATCTGGAACGCTACAGCATCTGGTACAAGCCTGCGGGATTGATGACGCAGGGATCACGCTACGGGGACCATTGTTCGTTGACCCGCCAGGTTGAACTGCATTTTCGACAGGCGCGCCCGGCATTGCCGGTGCACCGTCTCGACCGCGAAGTGAGCGGATTGGTGCTGATCGCCCACGATCGGAAGGCTGCCGCAAGGCTTTCGGAACTCCTGCGCAGCGGGCGCATCGCAAAATATTATATGGTTTGGGTACGCGGCGATCTCAACCAAAGGCGGGATGGAGGAAAGATCGATTTGCCCTTGGACGATCGCCCGTCGTCCACCTGGTATGAGGTGCTGCAATACGATCCTCTTTCGGATCAAAGCCGGGCGCGGGTTCAGATTCTCACCGGCCGCAGACATCAAATCCGGCGGCATTTCGATTTGATCGGACATCCGGTCATGGGCGATCCACGCTATGGCAGGGGCAACAAAAATCGCACGGGCATGCGCCTTTGCGCCCATGCACTGGCCTTTGAATGTCCCTTGGGATACGGCCGTATCGCCATCGAAATAACACCAGAAGGGGTGGAAATATGACGGCTCCTGCACTGCACAATGTGGCCGTGGTGGGCGGCGGTCCGGCTGGATCCACTGCGGCGTACCTGCTTGCGCGGAACGGATTCAGGGTCAGCCTGTTCGATCGGCAGTGCTTTCCGCGAACCAAGCTGTGCGCCGGCCTGCTGACATGGAAAACGGTCCGACTGCTGGAGGCGCTTTTCGGAAAGGGGCCCGAAACACTCAGGCAGCAAGGCATTATCATTCAGACGTGCAGCGACTACAAGGTATATTACCGCCGGACCGAACTGGCGCACGGCCGGCTTGCTTACCCCTTTCACCTGGTCGATCGCCCCCGCTACGATCATTTCTGGCTGGAACAGGCGCGTGAGGCCGGCGCGCATCTATACCTGGGCACAACAGTGAAACGGGTAGAACCGAATGGCCGGCTGTCCACGCACGACGGTACCCACCAATTCGATGCCGTGATCGGCGCCGACGGCGTCCTGAGCCGCGTGCGCCGCTGTATGGCGGAATCAAGATCGGAACGTCGAGTTTGGCGCGCCAATCTTGCTGCCACCATAGAGGTCAGGCGATCTGCGCCAATCCGAAATTTATGCACCCTGCACTTCGGCTATGCCCCCTGGGGATATGCCTGGTCTTTTCCCAATCAGCAAAAGCGCGTCATCGGCATTTGCGGCCTTGACCCCAAGGTAACAGGGCCTTCGCTCAGCACAGCTTTCCGTCAATTCCTCGGGGACTGCGGCTTCGATGAAGCATCGCAGGTCAACTGGCAGGCATATCCCCTGCCCTATGGCAATTTCATATCAAAGCCGGCCCGCGGCCGTTTACTCTTAATCGGCGATGCGGCCGGACTGGCCGACCCTCTGCTCGGCGAGGGCATCTTCTATGCGCACCGCAGCGCCCAGGTGGCCGCCGAGGCGGTGACGGTGTGCCGCGATGCCCCCGCCGGACTTTCCGCCCGATATGTACGGCTGCTTAACCGCCTGGTGCTGCGCGAATTCCGTTGGATTGTATTCTACCGGATGTTGTTGTTCTTCGGCGGGCATTTACGGCGATTTCGAGGCCTCAGACTCTTTTTGCGGTTGTTCCCCGCACGCCTCGAAGCGCTGGTGCAAGGTACGCGCCCTTACAGCCGACTGCTTTTCCCCTGACAACTGAAATACGCCCTATACCGTGATACCCAGGGCCGTCAGTTCCTGCTCGATCAGCCGGTCCCAACCCCGGTTGGCGGTGGGGTTGGCCGGACTGGGATGCGTGATACGTCCGATCCGGACATCGATGCCATCCAGTGACGCTGCGGCCCTCTGGGCGGCGAAAGCGCCGACGCCGATCACCCAGCGGGGCTTGATCAACTGGATGGTCCGGCGCAATGCGTTATCGCAGGCTGCCAGCAGCGGCTTTCTCTCCGACTCGGGCAGCTTGTCCGGCGTGCGGTTGCGTCCGCCCGCTTCCATAAATACCAGCGGGCAATAGTTGGCGATCCAGAACCGCCTGAAAAACGCTTCAGGCGTGACGAAGCGCGCCTTGGCCCATCCCCAGAACCGTTGGCCGCTCACCTCGCGGCGCAGGCAGTCAAACCCCTCGACCGGTCGTTTAGGATGAATTTTCTCCGGTTGACCGATCGGCACGCAGATGTCGAGCCAATCCCGCACCATAATTGGATCGCCGAAAGGAATACCCGTTTGGGCCATGCCCCAGGGGC
>DDYQ01000043.1 GCA_002348005.1 Desulfobacteraceae bacterium UBA2230
TTCACGACGTTCTCAATCTGATGGGGAGCGTGCGCGGCTTCACTGAGCTGCTGCAGAGCTACGATTTGGAGCGGCGACCGGAAATCTACCGCCTGCTGCACGAGGCCGCCGACCAGGTCATCGACGAAATCGAGGGGCAGCGTCTGCTGGTCGCCGCCGAGCGCGGCGCCTTGCGTCTTACGGCGGAACCCTTCGAGGGCATGGAACTGCTGCAGAGCCTGGCGGAGCTTTATCGGGCACACCCCGTCTGCGGCAAGCGGCGCATTGAAGTTCTTTCCGCTGGGGAAAGGGTGCCGCTGGTCAACGACCCGACTCTGGTCGTCCGCATCCTCGGGAACATGCTCAAAAATGCTCTGGAGGCCAGTGCCGAAGGGGAGACCGTGACCCTCGGCTGCCGTGGCGAGGGGGCCAGGGCGGAGTTTTTCGTGCATAATCCCGGCGGTATCCCCCCCCGGATTCAACGGCAGATCTTCAAGCGTAATTTTTCCACCAAGGGGGATGATCGCGGTCTCGGCACCTACGGCATGCGCCTGCTCAGCGGTTACCTGCGGGGGGAAGTTCTTTTCAACAGCGCCGCCGAAACGGGAACCCGTTTTTTTCTGCGCTTGCCCCGGAGTGGGCCGGAACCCGAGAGAGAGGTCGGCGATGACGGCGAAAAATGAAAAACGGTTGCGGCGCATCGGCGGGTTTGTCCTACCCCTGCTTCTGGTGCCGCTCATTGCCTGGGGGGAAGAGCCGGCGATGGGGCGTGTGACGGGGAGCCTGGTCCTTCCCGCCGGACGGGAGTGTCGGGGGGTAGCCTCCCTCTGGCCGGGGGATGAAGGACGAGTGCCCGATCCCCGGCGCTATCTGATCATCCCCTTCAGCGCCGTGCCGCTGTCGGCGTCCTGCGTCTTCGAGCTGGCGGCACCTCCCGGCGACTACTATCTTGGCGCCTTGGTGCGTGCCACACCCGGCTCGGAGATCGGCCCGCCCCGGGAGGGGGATCTGGTTTTCATGACCCCTGATCCCGATGGCAAGAGCCTTCGACTTGAACTCGTCGCCGGAAAGCGCATCGACGTGGGGCGACAGGACGACTTCTGGATTTATGCCGGGATGGAAGAGCTCCGCCCCCCGGGGGTGATGGGACGGGTGCGCGACATCGAGGGGCAACCGGTGGCCGGCGTGCTCGTCTTCGCTTTCGCCGACCCGGAACTGACTCGAAAACCGCTGGCGGTTTCGGCCCGAACCGGCGCCGACGGGCGTTACGCCCTGCGTCTCGACCATCCCGGCGACATTTATCTGCGGGTCAAGGACGATTACCGCGGCGGGGCGCCTCTGGACGGGGGACATGTGGGGGTTTACGGCGGCGCCGTGCCGATGCGGGTGGCGGTGGGGACGGAGGAGCTGGTCGGCGATCTCGATATCGAAGTTCTGCGGGTCCCGGCTGGGCGGACGGGAAAGCGCGATCCGGCGTCCCTGAGTCCCGCATCCCTGATGCCGAAGACCGAGGATTAAAAGGGCTGCGCGGTCGCTTGCCGGCTTTGATTTATGTAGATATTTCTATAGTTTGCTTTTATGTTGTAAGAAAAATTCTCTTGACAAAGATCGGAGGGATTCATTAAACAGTTAGGATAATTCGGTTTCGGCCCGGCTGCCCACGGAACGAAACACGCATCGCGACCTGCCACGAAATGAACAACGCGATATCACACAAATGAAAACAGGGGGAAAATTATGGCGGAAGGGAAGATGTCGGCCCAAGGGGTTCGTTTAGCCGGGGTGCGGCTTTTTTTGTGCCTGCTGGTCCTGATCGGCGGACCGGAACTGGCTTTTGCTTGGGGAGGGTGGACGAGCGATTCCTCCACGACTTCCACTACCACGTCGACGACCACCTCCTCGACTGCCACCACGACCACCGCCATGACGGCGAGCGACTGCGCCGAATGCCATGGCGCCAACGTCGCCGAAAATCACCACGCGACCAGCTATTTCGACCAGGGAGAGTGTTCCTACTGTCATCAGGGGATCACCACTACCGGCGATTGCGCCAGCTGTCATGCCTTCGCCGCCGAAAACCGCCATCATGAGACAAGTGCCGCCTTAAGCGGCGATTGCGCCCAATGCCACACCGGCGTCGGCGAACTCGGCGATTGCGCCAGCTGCCATCAAGGCCAGCTGCGCACCCCCCACCACGAAGCCGCCGCTGCCCAGACCATCGACTGTCGCTCCTGCCACACCACCCTGCAAGGCGGGGACGGCTGTCAGAGCTGCCACGGCAGCGATACCCGCACCGCCCACCATGTCGCCTCCGCGACCAAGAATATCAGCTGCGATTCCTGCCATACCACGATGGCGCCGGTAACCGGTTGCGCCAGCTGTCACGATGCCGAATACTGGGGGGAGGACGGCGACGCCCGCACCCGCCATCATGTTCAGGCCGCCGCCGACGGCAAGGACTGCCAGGCCTGTCATGCCGGGGTAACTTTGCAGCAGGACTGCCATGTCTGCCATCAGGGGGAATCGGCTTCCCGCCATCACGATGTCGCGGCCGAGGCGAGCATCGAATGCGGCGTCTGCCATACGAGCATCATTCCCAAAAATAATTGCCAGGATTGTCACCAGGGGGAGGCCCGCGATCTCCATCACAATCAGGTGGCCGTCGAATCGAACCTCGAATGCTCGGGCTGTCACAGCGATGCGCCGAGCGGTGATCCCGCCTGTGTGAGCTGTCACGACGGGGCTTACTGGGCCGAGCAAGGGGATGCCCGCAGCGGTCATCATTCCCTGGCGAGCGAAGCGCAGCTGGCCTGTACTCTGTGCCATACCACCCTCGATCCGAAAGAGGATTGCACCGCCTGTCATATCCGCGGCGAGGCCCGCCCCGCCCACCATGACATGGCCGCTGCCACCGGTATCGAATGCGGCGCTTGCCACGCCAGCCTGACCGGCGCCACCTCCTGCGCCGGTTGCCACACCGCCGATACCTGGAGCGCCGATGTCCGCACCGATCATCACAACCTCCTCAATGATCCGTCCGTAACGGTCAACTGCAACAGCTGCCATACCGGTATCGCCGCCACCGATACTTGCGTCGATTGCCATTCTACCGGTTCCTGGAGTACCGGCAGCGCCCGCGATCAACACCATGCCACCGCTACCGCCCAGAACAACCCCTGCACCACCTGCCATACCACCATGGTCGGCGCCGAAGGCTGCCAGGATTGTCACCAGGGGGAAGCCCGTGACAGCCATCATGAGTTCGCCGCCGCCAACGGCAAGGCCTGTGTCGATTGTCACACCGCTTTGGCGATGGTGACCGGCTGTGAAAGCTGCCACACCACCTGGAGCGACGGCAGCGCCCGCGACCAGCATCACCATACGGCCACGGCCGAGGCCGGGAATTGTGTCGCCTGTCACACCACCCTGGCGGCCGTCGCCGGTTGCGCGAGCTGTCATGACGCCACGTCCTGGAGCGCGGGCAATGCCCAGGATCAACACCACCAGACGGCGTTTGCCCAGAACGGGGCCTGTACCGACTGCCACACCGGCATGCCCGGTCTCGGCGGCTGCCAGGACTGTCACGTCCGTGGCGAGGCCCGCCCGGCCCATCATGATATGGCCAGTGCCACCGGCATCGAATGTGGTTCCTGCCATGCCACGTTGGCCGAGGTCAACGAGTGCGTGAGCTGCCATACCGCCAGCACCTGGACCAGCGACGCCCGTAGCGATCATCACAGCCTGTTGAGCGACCCCGCTGTTTCGGTAAGCTGCAATACCTGCCACCCCAGCATCGTCGATGCCGGTGGTTGCGAAAGCTGTCACGGCGACGGGTTCTGGAGCGCCGGCAACGCCCGTAACCAGCACCACGCCACCACCACCGCTCAAACCCAGGAGTGCGCCGTCTGTCATGTCGGCATGCCCGGTGCCGGCGGTTGCGCCGATTGTCATACCGCCGCTACCTGGACCGCCGATGTTCGCACCGATCACCACAACCTGCTGAACGATCCCGCCGTTTCGGTGAGCTGCAACAGCTGTCACACCAGCATCGTCGCCACCAGCGGCTGCGAAAGCTGTCATACCGCCGCCAGCTGGTCCGCCGGCAATGCCGCCGCCCAGCATCACGCCACGACGTTTGCCACCGGCGGCAACTGTGCCGAATGTCATGCCGGGATCGTCGAGGTCGTCAACTGTGAAAGTTGCCATACCAGCTGGGGGACGGACGTTACCGCCGAGGCCCGCCACCATCGGCTGGCTGATCTCAACAATCGCTCCTGCAACA
>DDYQ01000046.1 GCA_002348005.1 Desulfobacteraceae bacterium UBA2230
CCACACCGCCGGTGATGACCATGTCGCTGCGTCCTGCCGCCAATTCCATGGCCGCCATGTGAACAGCGCCCATAGAACTGGCACAGGCTGCGTCTACAATGCAGTTGGTACCCCCCAGGTCCAAACGGTTGGCGATTCGTCCCGCAACCACGTTCCCCAATAGCCCTGGAAAGGAATTTTCCTGCCAGTCGACATACGCCTCTGAAATNNACTGGGCCAGAGCACGTCGCCAGATAGGGGGTCCCAGGCGGGCGCCAAGGGGGATCACCAGTTCCTGCGTTCCCGTGACGCCGATAATGATGCTGACCCTTTCCCGATCGAACGCTTTTCCGCTCTCTCCGTAACCGGCGTCGGTCAGGGCCATTTTTGCGGTCAACAAACCCAGAAGCTGGGAGGTGTCGGTGGCTTCCAAGGCATGCGGGGGAATGCCGAATTCAGTTGGATCGAACGCGACAGGCGGCAGAAATCCCCCGCGTTTGCAATAGATGTGATCCGGCCGGTTGGGATCGGGGTCGAAAAAATCATTCAGATGCGCGTGGGTGGAAGGAGGGTCGGTTATGGCGTCACGACCCCTGATGAGCAAGTGCAGGAAAGCCTTCAAATTGGGCGACTGGGAAAAAATAGATCCCATACCGATGATAGCCATCGGATTGGTTTGAAAAGTTTCTTTTTTCATGACCGTAAATCGATAGTCTCCCTTTTCTTTGCATACGCGCGACGTGCTATTTCATATTCTATCGCCCGCCGATTTGCAATACTTGACCAAACTGATCTTTAGTTGTTAAGTTCATATAACAACTTAACAAAGGATACGCATGATATACTACAATAGCCAGGAATTGAGCGCGATGCTGGAAATCAATATATCCAAATGGAAACGTTGGGTGCGCGAATTCCTGCCGCCGGATGCATTGGGCGGGTTCCAGTCAGGATATGCGCGCCAGTTTACTTTAAAAGAGGCTTTTCGTGTTTTTCTAGGTGGGATACTGGTGAGTTCGTTGAAATATACGGTCCCTGAAGCCAGGCGAATACTGGATGATCTCCATTCCTGGCTGAAAGCGGAAGGGTTCTATGCCTTACGCGTTCCCGATCCGAATCAGCTGCATTCGAGTTTCCGGATCTATATTTATCCACTCCCATCGCAAAAATTTGGATACACCATTCGCAGCATTTTGTCCGCGCAATCCGAAAATAAAGCAGCGCAGATCGAAAGGTACAGCGCAGTGGTTCTGGCGGCAGCGAGGGATCGGATCGCCTCAGGCGAGGCATCAACGGCCCGGGTGCTGGGAATCAGCAAGTTATACGAATATTTTACAACACGATTGACTTCATCGTAAATTCAATAACCCGGTGTGTTCAGGGTTCGAGAGATGCCGTGAGTTCCTCGAGTCGAAGCGGACGAAATGAGACGGGAGGAAGCACAAGGCCCTGACACTGCAGCCAGTGGAACCGGATCAACCCGGCTGCGCCGTAAAGCAGATTCATACCCAGTAGCGCAACCCGGCGCTGTGCGGCGGATTCCAGGAAGCTGCCTTTAACCCACGCATTGAAAGCCCCCATGGACGGTCCGCACCAGATCTGATAATCCATACGCCGTCCGGGGTCGCCCGTTTTGGCCCATCGGGATGACAATCCCAGGTAGGACCTGAACACCAGAGCCATTTTATGTTTAGGCTCGCGTTCTGCGCGCGCAATTTGCGAAGGGTCGCGAATCTCGAAAAACTGCCTTGTTTTTTGCCACACCTGAGCGAAGCTGCCGCAGAATATGTCCCGCTCAAGGACAGTGCGCGTCGGAGCTGGAATCTGGTCGTAGGCATCATGACTCCGATAAAGATCGTAAAGCCTCGCGCCCCGCATAGCGAACATGGTGCCGCGTTTAAGCACCTGCACTTTGGCACCCATTTCGAACATATCGGCGGCCGGAGCCATGGTGACGTCGGCCTGCTCGGCTTGCACGAGCATCTCCTTGACCGCCGGCGCGGTATCGGCTTCGATGCAGGCCTGGTTAATCGAGCCGGTCAGTACGTATGCAGCCCCCATGGCGAATGCGGCGGCGGCGGCATGCGGCGTAGCGATCCCTCCGGCCAGGCCGACACGCATTGGGATATCAAATTTAAAGCGCTCCAGGGCGTCGTCGCGCAAGGTGATAAATGTCGGCAACAGGGCCAAGGCCGGTCGGTTGTCGGTGTGGCCGCCTGAGTCGGCTTCAGCGGTCATATCCTGCGCCACCGGAACCTTGCCTGCCAGGGCGGCTTCCTGTGCATTGATCAATCCGTCTCGCAGCAGCTGGTCCAGAATATTCTGGGGCGGCGGGGCAAAAAACCTGCGGGCCACTTCCATGCGACTGACCTTTGCGATCACATGGTTGGGACAGACAATGCGCCCCGCGGGGGTTTGGTGTATCCCTTTGATGCGATAGCGCACCAGGTGCGGAGTCAATGTCAGGTAGGCCGACGCACTGACCAGTTTGATCCCCCGGCGCAGATATAGATCGACGGTAGCCGCTTCATGGGCTGCATCATAAGGGCTATGGATAAGATTGAAACCGAATGGATAAGGCTCCGGATCCCGCTGCACACGGTCTATGGCGGCCTCGATTTCCTGCAAGGAGAGTCCGCCGGCCCCGAAAAAGGCGATCATGCCCGCTCTTCCCGCCGCGCGCAGCATTTCGACGGAAGTAATGCCGTTGGCCATGGCACCTATAATATAGGCATAGCGCAATCCCAGCTGTTCTTTGAAAGATGTATCTCCAAGGCGTTCAGGCGGCAGGGGAGGGATCGCCGCCAAAAGCGGCAGCGTGTCATTATCTGACCTGCAGGAACCTTCGACGCTCCTGCCGTTATCGATTACGGCGCTCTGGCCATTATGCAGCACCACATAGACGGGACGGGCGACCCGTTTAATGCATTCTTGCATCGGGGCTGCGCCTGTTTTAAGCGCCTGGAAGTCGCCCTGCCATTGTCGGCTGCCTGAGTTCATGGGTCTCCTGAGATATCAATCGTTGCACCGGCGGCATTTTCCTAAACGAAAAGAGCGGTTATGTCAACGCTGCGGGTGTCCGGACGCAATGTCGGGTACGGCATCCTTTCAGAGGCTTGGGATTCGCACGCCGACTTCGCCCTGAAGATCAAACCACTCGCACCGGGTCGAACTCACACGGCCACGGAAGAACTACGGAAGCGGGAAAATTTCAGCCACGGGGATGAAATTGTCGA
>DDYQ01000062.1 GCA_002348005.1 Desulfobacteraceae bacterium UBA2230
CATACCGCCGCTGGCCTTCGGCGTAAAGGGTGTCAAAGGCCAGTGAGGACTTGCCTGAGCCGCTCACGCCGGTAACGACCGTCATGCGGTGAAGGGGTATATCCAGGTCCAGGTTTTTGAGATTGTGTTGACGGGCGCCGCGAATGCGGATGGATGGCTGCTGCATGTCAGTTGTAGTCGGCCTCTCGGATCACTTCAATTTCGAACAATATCGTTCATCAGCCTTAAGGCTAAACACTTAACACGTTTTGTCTGCAGGTTGGCGCCGCCGGGCAACGGCGGGACGTTCCGGCGACGTGCACGTGCAAAAAAAGAGCCGGACCATTCGGTCCGGCCGGCATGGATTCTTTATGTCAACGTCGAAATTATTTGGCCTGAACAAAAGCCGCGCGGCGGTTCTTGGCCCAGGCGGTCTCATTGTGGCCGGGGTCGATCGGCCGCTCTTCCCCAAAACTCATGACCTCGAATTGAGCCGCCGGTAAGCCCATCTTTACCATGAATTGCTTGACCGAGTCGGCCCGGCGTGCGCCCAAGGCCATGTTGTAGGCATCCGTGCCGCGCTCGTCGCAATGTCCTTCAATGATCAGATTGCCGAGATCCGCATTACTTTCAATAAATTGAACTTTATCGCGCAGAATTGCCTGAGCGTCCGGACGCAGCACCGCGCTGTCGAAATCAAAATAGACATATTCGTTCAGAAACCGGTTCAGGGCTGCGGCTCTTTGCTGCTGGGCAGGATCAGGTCCCACCGGTGCCGGTTGCGGTGCAGGTTGGACCACCGGCGGCGGGGTGGCTGCGACAGGTTGGGTTTCTACGGCCTTCTTGGCGCAGGCTGACGTCATCACAGCCAAAATCGCCAGCATTATCATGATCATACGGGTTTTGTTCATCTCTGTTTCTCCTTTGATTCGGTTAAGTGTATAAAACATAAGAGGTCGCCAAACCTTTAAACTGCTCCCATAGCGCAAGTCTCGTGCCTTTTCAATTGGAATCCCCCATATCGCGCCGCGAAGGGATATGCATTGGCCTCGCGTTCCGGGACCGCTTAAAGGATGACGAAATTTGCACACACGCGTGCAAACCTTGTCATCGTCATGATCATTATTACGTTTGCGTCCATTATGGCGCCTGCCGGCATTCATTTCAACAACCCCATATTCAGGCGATTTGCGATGCTACCCCCAAGATTAAAGAAAGCCATGAACGAACAGATCAAACATGAACTGGAATCGTACTATATTTATCTCTCCATGGCAGCCTACTTTCATGCACGCAGCCTTGACGGCATGGCCCATTGGATGCGATGTCAGGCCCATGAAGAAATGATCCACGCCATGAAATTCTTTGACCATATCCTGGACCGCGGCGATACGGTCGTGTTATTGAATTTGGCGCAGCAAAAAACCGCGTGGGCTTCCCCCCTGGAAGCATGGGAGGATACATATGCGCATGAACAGTTCATTTCTTCCAAAATAAATGAACTGACCGGTATCGCCCGCGAAGAAAAAGATTATCAATCCGAACCCATCCTGGCCTGGTTTGCCAACGAACAGGTTGAAGAGGAGTCTACGGCCAGCAAAATACGTGACCAGGTCGCAATGGTGGGAGATGGCAATACAGGACTGCTGCTGCTGGACCGCGAACTCGGCGGAAGAGTTTTCCCCGCCGGCTCACCACTCGACCCGGCGGCCTACCAGCAAGCTGAATAGTGCAAATCCGCTGGTCTGCCCTCTCATGCGGCGCCAACCCGGCAATGGCCCTGCACAAGGGGGGGCAGGTGGTGAAAGAATAACGGGGGCACAGTCACCTGCAGCCCCGATGATCCTAAGCGGAAATGGCGGCTTAACATTCGGCGCGCCTTCAAATCTTGCTCGGAGATCGCAGTGAAAGGAGTTTGAATGCAAGAAGTCGTAATCGTCTCGGCCTGCCGTACCGCCATCGGAACATTTGGTGGGACATTGCGCGACACCCACGCCGCCCACCTTGCCGCAGCGGTGATGCAGGCGGCAGTTCAAAGGGCCGGCATCGACGCCGGTACTATCGACGATGTGCGCTTTGGATGCTGCATGGAACCTTCCGATGCGCTCAATGTCACCCGCGTGGCCGCTCTACTGGCCGGCATCCCCGACCATGTGCCGGCGGTAACCGTAAACCGGGTCTGCATATCGGGCATGGAGGCCGCGCTTTCGGGCATGGCCATGATCCAGGCGGGGCTGGCGGACGTGGTGCTGGCCGGCGGCGTGGAGCACATGTCGGGGGTAGCCTACGAGGTGCCCAAAGCGCGCTGGGGATGTCGGCTGCAGGACCAGGTTTTGGTGGATGCGCTGATGCGGCGGCTGCACAGTGGTTCGCACATTGTGCCCCTGTCAGAAACCGACGCCCTGGCATCCCACGCGGTGATGAGCGGCTTCATTGGAAAACCGTATATCATGGGGCACACGGCCGAGTTTCTGGCTTCGCTGAAAGCGATCAGCCGGCGCGAGATGGACGAGGTTGCGCTGCGCAGCCACAACAATGTGGAGCATGCAACGCAGACGGGTCGCTTCAGGGACGAAATCATCCCATTTCCGGTCATCACAAAGAAGAAAACCACGACCTTCGAGAAGGACGAGCATTTCCGTCCGGGATTGACGATGGCGCAACTGGCCGAATTGCCGCCGGCCTTCCTGACTCCCGACGGCAGGGTAACCGCCGGGAACAGCAGTGGTCTCAATGATGGGGCGGCTGCCCTGGTGATTATGTCGGCCCGGAAAGCCAGCGACCTGGGTATCGCACCTCTGGCGCGATTTGTTGCCATGGGTCGAGGCGCCTGCAATCCCGCATTGATGGGTCTTTCACCGGTACCGGCAGTGAATGATCTGTTGACGCGCAATCGAATGAAGCTAAGCGATTTCGAACTGATCGAGATCAATGAAGCGTTTGCCGCACAGTACATCGCCTGCGAACGTGAATTGGGCTTGAATCGGGAGCTTACCAATACCCGCGGATCGGGTATCGGCCTAGGACACCCGGTAGGGGCCACCGGAGCGCGACTTCTGGTGACCCTGCTGCACGCCCTGCGGCAGGAGGGCAAGGCCCTGGGGCTGGCAACGTTATGCGGCGGCGGGGGTGTTTCGATGGCGTGTGCCATCGAAACGCTCTAAATAAAACGCCCGTCCCAAACGGGACGGGCGAATGTGCGCATTCAGCAAAAGCCGATCAATACATATCATCCATGTCGCCGCCGGCAGGCATGGAGGGCTCTTTCTTCTTGGCTGGTTTTTCGGTGATCATGGCCTCGGTGGTCAGCATCAGGCCGGNNCCTTCGTGGGATCGATCACCCCGGCTTCAATCAGATTTTCATATGCTTCAGTCGCTGCATTGAACCCGAAATCATCCTTGCCCTCGAGTACTTTGTTCAGCACCACCGACCCCTCGTGGCCGGCATTCACCGCCAGTTGGCGCAGCGGTTCTTCCAGGGCGCGCTTGAGCAGGCGCACACCGGATTTCTCTTCACCTTTGGCATCGACCTTTTCCAGTGCGGCTATACAGCGCACCAGGGCCACGCCGCCGC
>DDYQ01000087.1 GCA_002348005.1 Desulfobacteraceae bacterium UBA2230
AGGGCCAGCACGAAAACCGCCAGCAGCGATGACAAGTAATGTTTATTCATCTACCCGCACCTCTTTAAATGAAAATGGTTAGTACAGTCTGGCCGTCGCCGCGGCCGACTTCTTCGTGGCAGGGNNAGAGCAGGCGGCAGCCTGTAAAGCCGCCGTCTGCCGGGTCATCCATCAGCCTTAAACCGATTCGGGCGAATCCTGAATCAGACCCGCCCTGGCAAAGGCCTTGAACGTCCGCGAGCGAACTTCGTTGGCCTTCAGATCGTAAATTTTTTCGCGGCATTGCATGAAGATATCGAATGCGACCAAGGCGATATCGTCGATGCGGCGTTCCGCCGCGACCATGTCTTCTTGCGCGGATGCCGTGCCTGCAGCGCCGCGAATGATTGCCTTCAAATCAAATATGAAACCCAGGGCCTGCGAGGGCGAGAATGCCTGCACGGCGCGGATTCGAATCAGCGGCGTCAGGGATGCCTCGGCCGCGGAGCGGTCTAAGGATTCCACCAGCACATCGAAAACAGTTTCCAGGGTTTGCCTGGTGGTATGGCCTACGGGATTGGCAAATGGATCTTTGTTGTTGTGAAAAAGACGCGCGGCGTCCGCCGGGTAGGCGTGGAGGGTGCTTTCGAACCACTTGTCGACGATTGCCGCTTTTTTTTGCGCCAGTTGTTTCAGGAGAGTCATTTAGAGCATTCTTCCAGGGCTATGAATTTCCAGTCAACGCCGGATAAGTTTTTTCAGGATGTATAAATAGGATGGTGCCGCGGCACCGAGGTTCCGACCTTAAGTCAAATGGATGGCCTGTGTCAAGGATAAACAGTGATCAAAACGCTTTGAAATCATGGTGGATTGCGGGATCGAGGTGATCAAAGATGAACAAGTGGCCCATTCGCGGAAATGCAGGGTCGTGCGCCTGGTCAAAATGGGTTGAGACGGCAGTTCACCGATATGGGCGCTTCCAGGCCGAGCGTTTCACGGCCTGAGCGTGGCGCAAGGCCAGATACAGGGTTCCTACTGCCAATTCGGCGCAATGGAAGTGGTCGGGCGGCAGCGTTTCGAGATGATCGGCCACTATCTCCGGCGTGATCGCCCAGGCCTCTTCAAGCGTGCGACCTTCGACCAGTTCGATGATCGCATTGGCACAGGCATTGGTGTGGATACATCCATTCAGATCATAGGCTGCCGCTTTAATGTGCTCATCTTCAAGCAACACAAAGAATTCCACCTCATCGCCGCAATCGCCGGCCTTTTTCCCATAACCGTGCGGATGCGCCAGTCGCTCCCGGCGGTCCGATCGGAACGCCGCCTCGAGGAATTTAAGAGAATGCTTCTGCCAAAAAGCGTTGGATTCATCATTCATGGAACACACTCCTTTTCACCAGGCGCCCACACGTACCTCCAGGTGCACGAATTGTCAAATCTTCGCCTGCGCTGCCGGCAAAATGGACGTCCCATTCAGGGTACCTGAAAAGCCGGGGAGTGCTGTCTATGCGGGTGAACAGGGGGCACGCATGATTCGAATGGTAGCCGCATGTTGGCAAGCGGCGGTGGTGTATGCTATTCATTCGGCGAAAATTGTTGCAAGCAGGGGCAAAAGCAATGCGCTGGTTGGCCATCGCCGTCAATTTGATACAAATCGGTATTATACTAGGGCTCTTTCTGGTTAAAGGCCTGATGTTGGGCGGCTCCACCATCATGGTTTTTTTTATGCTGCTCTTGTTTGCGCTGATCAACCTCATCGTCCTGCTTTTCTATACCATCAATACTGCCGCCGACCAGCCGCTGTTCGGACGGGAAACGGCGCCCATCGTCAAACGGCAGGATCTGCGGGTCAGTTACACGGCCACCGTACAGCCCGTTTTCAGCACCGGTAAACAGCAGTTTACTATCCTGGATCTCGCCGAGAACGGTCTGCGCATCAATCTCGATCGGAACCAGCGCTGCCGCAAACGCCTGCGGGGTCGGATCGATCTGCTGTGCGGGAGGATCCTGAATGTTAAAGGCATTCTTATCCGCCGCGAGGGCGATGAGGCCGCACTCCTGTTTAGAAAACCGGTAGACTACAACGTCCTGCTGCAGGAGAAACAAAGCATCCATGCGGATGAGGGCGCATAGCCGAAGGTGCGTCATTCCTCCCCCCGGCGCACGCCGCTTCCGTCGGTCCCGCCGCTACGGCCGATGACGGAACCTTCTCACTGCTTGAACCCTGCGGGCAGCAGATCGATGATCGTCACTTCCGGCGGTGCCAGGAACCGAACGGGCGGCCCCCACGTGCCGGATCCCCGGCTGACATAAAGACGACCGCTTCCGAAACTGTGTAAACCGCAACGCAATGGATACTGCATCCGGACCAGCACCCCGAAAGGGAATATCTGGCCGTTGTGCGTGTGACCGGAGAGCTGCAGATCGAACGAGGGGGCGTCCGGGTCTGAAACAACGGGGCGGTGCTTGAGCAGGATGGTGAACCGATCGCCAGGTTGCGCGGAAAGCAGCTTGGTTTCGTGTTCGGCTTCCCCATCGCGGCCCGCGGGATCGTCCACACCCACGATCGACAGAAAACCGCCCGGGGATGTCCCTTTGCCGCGCAGCAGCGCAAAACCGGCCTGTTCGGTCAGCAGGGCGGCCTGGTGGATGCCGGCATAGAACTCGTGGTTGCCGGTGAC
>DDYQ01000190.1 GCA_002348005.1 Desulfobacteraceae bacterium UBA2230
AGTGCTGCCAGCCGGTGCCGGGCGACAAGATCATCGGGTACATCACCCGCGGCTTCGGAGTCACGGTGCACCGCAGCGAATGCGTCAATGCCCTCCGAACGAACCCCGAGCGGCTCATCGAAGTTCAATGGGACGCCGCCAAGGCCGACAGCTTTCCGGTCAACATCATGATCCGTTCCATCGACCGTATGGGATTGCTGGCCGATGTGGCCGCCTGCATCAGTAAATACGGCGCCAATATCCTCAGCGCCAATACCGAAAGCGACGAAAATAAAATGGTCGAGAGCCATTTTACAATCGCCGTGGGGAATACTGAACAACTCAATCAGGTTCTGAGCGGTTTAAGGAAGGTCAGACATGTGCTGGAGGTCCACCGCATCAGGTGACACCGCCGGTTGGGACCCAATCGGCGACGGTGTCTCGATGGGGTGCTCAGGGCGCTTTGACCACTCGACCCGCCTTGATGCAGGTGGTACAGGCCATGATCTTGCGGGTCCGACCGCTCACAATGGCGCGCACGCTCTGCAGGTTGGGATTGAATCGGCGTTTGCTGACATTGTGGGCGTGGCTCACGTTATGACCCACCATGGATTTTTTTCCGCAAATTTCACATGCTCGGCTCATTTGTTCACTCCATTGAGAGAAAGGTGCCGGTGTGCTCCGGCACACGGCTCAAAGAATCCGCCTTGTTACCGTTTTCAGTCGCTGATGTAAAGCGCTTTTTTTACAAGCCGGCGGTTCGCTGCGGATGAACGTCTGTTCTGGCGAAGGTATCGGACGGCGGCGCCTTCAATTATAGACGCTGAAGGGATCCATCGGGGTGGTCTCGTAGCGCTCGGGGGCTTCCTGCTGCATCGCAATGAATGCTTCACACTGAACGATATAGTCCAGCGCCTGATGGTGGTAACCGGCGTCCGGGTAATCGTTGACTACATTGAGAAACCGCTGCAGGGCGGCTTTGTAGTTTTTCTGTTTATAGTAAAACAGCGCGACGTGGAGTTCATGTCCGCTCAGGCTCTGATAGCACTTGAGGATGTGAACGCGCGCGTTCCGGGCATACGCATCCTCAGGATATTGCTGAATCAGGCGATTGAATGTGTCCAGGGCTTTCTGGGCCGTATCCTGGTCACGGTCGATCGTGTCGATCTGTTCATAGTAGCTGCGGCCGATCTGGTAAATGATGTAAGGAATGGCTTCATTGCGCGGATGCAGCTGTTCGAATTCTTCATAGGCCTGGACCGCCTCAGGGTATTCGCGCAGATGGTAGTGGGCGTCGGCAATTTTCAACTCGGCCAGAATGGCATATTTACTGAACGGGTAAAGGTCTTTGAGCTGCTGGAAATTTTTGATCGCGTCCTTGTAGTCGCCCTTTTCATATTCTTCCATACCATCCTGGACCAGTTCCTGGGCCGACTTCTCGGCGAGGTCGTTGCCGAACCAGGCGCAGCTTGGAATCATGAGAGCCAGAAACAGAATCAGTATGAGTCGCACGTTTTTCATGGCACCATCGGATGCGCGCGCCTGGGAGCGCCGCAGTTCATGCGCCTCTCGCCGGCGGCGCTAGAGCCGCCGCGACGATGTGGCGGTCGGCATGCTGAAACAGGTTAGAGGAGATTTTTGATGCTGTCTTCGAGCTTGGATTTGGCGACCATCCCGGTGATCTGATCGACCACTTTGCCTTCCTTGAAGAATATCAGGGTCGGAATGGCTTTGATGCCGTACTTGCCGGGGGTGACCGGATTATCGTCGACATTGCATTTGGTGAACTTAACCTGTTCGCCGTAAGTATTGGCCAGATCCTCGATGAGCGGACCGATCGCTTTGCATGGGCCGCACCAGGGCGCCCAAAAATCAACCACGGAGGGCATATCGGATTTTAAAATTTCGGCATCGAAGCTGTTGTCGTCGATATCTTTGATCCCCTGTGCCATTTGGAAATTCCTTTCGTCCAAGGCGATGAAAAAATAATTGGGCCCAAAATAATATGATCCCCCCAGGTTGTCAACCGCGGTCGCACGGCCGGCCAGACGTGCGATGCGGGCGCGCTGGCATCGTGGGATCGAATCGGACCGATCCATCGAGGCGCTCGGAACCGGTCGTGCAGGCCGGCGAATCCGGTACAGAGCAGTTGCGTTGCGGTGCTTTGACACTCAGGGAAAGGTCTGGTAGCCATGGAATCCATCAACCCAAGCAGGGAGGCCAGCATGCATACCACGATTCGTATCGGCGCGTTGATCTCGGGAGGCGGCACCAATCTGCAGGCCATCATCGATGCCTGCGAACAGAACCGCATCGCTGCCCGGGTGGTCTTCGTCGGTTCCGACAACCCGGCGGCCAGGGGCCTCCAGAGAGCCGGCCGGCATGGTATTCCATCGTTTGTCGTGGACTACGGCGGGATCATCCGCCGATATCGCCGAAATCCCGCTGAAGGGATTGCGCCGGCCGATTTCGATGGCGAGGAGATGCGGCATAAACAACACCTTTTCGGACCCGGTGCCGATGACCGCCAGGTCGAGGAATTTCTGGCCACGCGCGCTGCGGCCGAAGCAGAGCTTCTGGCGCATATCGCCGGCTACGGCATCGACCTGCTGGTACTGGCCGGATTTATGCGCAACCTGACCCCCTACTTCANNTCATGAACATTCATCCGGCCCTGCTTCCCGCCTTTGCCGGTGTGGACGGCTACGGCGACACGTTCCGCTACGGCTGCAAGGTGGGGGGCTGTACAGTGCATTTTATCGATTACGGGGAGGATTCCGGCCCTATCATCGGCCAGAAGTGCTTCGCGATCCGCGAGGACGACACCCTCGACACCATCCGCCGCAAGGGACTGGAACTGGAGTGGCAGTTATATCCCGAATGCATTCAA
>DDYQ01000248.1 GCA_002348005.1 Desulfobacteraceae bacterium UBA2230
TTCCGCAACATCAATGTGTTCTCGCATAAAGTGGCTCAAGCTCACTGGGCCAGTCTCGACTACCGTAAAAACATCTCACTGGTGGGTCTGGTGCGCAAAAGAGGGAACAAGGAGATCGTCGCCATCGGCACCTACGCCGGCATCGACGGGGATCAGGCGGAAGTGGCATTCGTGGTCCGTGAAGATTTTCAGGGCATGGGAGTGGCCACCTATTTGCTCAAAGCGTTGCATCGGATTGCGCTCCAGAACGGTTTTCACTCTTTTTACGCCTCGGTCCTGCCTGAAAACCAGACCATGCTGCATGTCTTTACCAGGCATTACCCGCAAGCCCGCGTGCAGCGTAAAGATAATGAAATCGTAGTCCTGATCGACCTGACCTGATCATCGCCCGGACACGACCGCCTTCGGCTCGATCACCGGCCTTTCATGAATCAGCACGGCGCAGACCAGAGCGATCAGGCATGCGATACCATAAAGGCTTAAAATGAGACTGTAATCCCCGCTCTGGTCGAAAAAAAGCCCACCCAGATAGGCCCACAACCCTCCGCTGAGATGATGCACGGTGGTGATGACACCGGTAATCAGCCCGAGGTGCGTCAAGCCGAAAAGCCGCCCCATTAAAGTGGTCGTGACGGGAGCCGTGATCAGCATGGTAAAGCCAAAACCCAAGGCAAATACATAGAATGCGGCGGCGGTCTGATACTTGATGAGCAGCAGAAAAAGAAGTCCGCGCAGCGCAAATGTCAGTACCAAAGGAATTTTATCGCCCAGTCGATCGATCGCCCTCCCGGCGGCCAGCACCCCTATCAGGCTTAATAGACCGAACCAGGCCAGCATCCCGGCGGCTGTTTCGGCGGCGATTGAGTGGTCGGTCACCATGGGCACAAGGTGCAGCAGCACCAGATAATCCCCTCCGCCGCAGACGAACATCACCACCATGAAAAACCAGAAAGCGGATGTCCGCATGGCGGCACCCAATGTGTGATCCCTTTGGCCAAATCCTGACAAGCTGTGACTGCTCTCACCGGCTCCGAGGGGAGTCAATCCCAGCGCGGCCGGATCATCCCGAATGGACCAGAGCGTCAAGGTCCAGTTGACCACCAGCAGCACCAGGCCGATCAGCACAAAAACCCAGCGCCACCCCAACCAGAGTAAAAGAAAAGTAACGAGGGGGACCAGAAGATACTGACCGAGGCACCCGCCGGTCAGGGCCAGACTGACCGCCACGCCCCGGTGTTTATGAAACCACCGGGTGGTTAGAGCGGCGAAGAGGGGTATTGAAGTCCCGCCGAATCCGATGGCGGTGATCACCCCATAAAGCAGAGAAAACTGCCACAATGTTTCCACCATGGCGATGCTGATATGTCCCAGGCCCAAAAAAAGCGTGGCGGTCAGAATCACCCGGCGGGCGCCATATCGGTCAAAAAGACGGCCGACGAGGGTCAATGTAAGAGCAAACACGGTCATGTTGAGAAAGACCGCCGCTGAAATATCGCCCCGGCTCCAGCCCATTTCTTCAATGATCGGCTTGAAGAGCAGGCCGAAAACGGAGCGGGCGCCTTGAACGAAAAAGAGGATCGCAAAAGCGCTCCCCAGCACGTACCAGCCATAAAAAAGACGACGTCTCATCGATTGTCCCGACCGCACCGGCAGTTCCGGCAGATGGTTTGACCTGGGTTAGGAGTGAAACAACCGCTGCGATATTTCGGCGGCAGTTTGCTTGAGAGGGATGGCAAGGTCCTTCAAAAAGTCATCGGTCATCCTGAACGCCGGACCCGCAATGACAACCGCGGCGACCGCCACCTTTTCATGATTGAAGATCGGGGTCGCGATGGCATAGCTGTCTTCGTAACGTTCACCGCGGTCAAACGCCAGTCCGCTGGTTCTGACCTGCTCGAGCACCGCCCGATATGCCTTCTTGGACATGATGGTGTTGGAATTGAAGTAGATGAATTTTTTCTTGAGAAATTGATCGACCACACCAGGGGGGCTGTAGGCCAAAATCGCCTTGGCGCCCGCAGTCACATTGATCGGTACCTGTTCGTTGGGACGAAAGGAAAAACGGATGTGGCCCTGACCTTCGACATGGCAGGCCAGCACCACGTTGCCGCCCGAAATGACTTCGAGGGCCACGCTTTCACCGACTTTGCGCGACAATTCACTGAGATAGGGCTGGGAAATGGCAACGACGCTGTTGCTCAGGGAGCGTGTGGCGGCATTTCCGATCTCCGCCGCGGAGCGGCCGAGGCAATACTTTTTGTTGTCCGAATTTTGTTGTAAAAAAGCATGCTCGGCCAGTAAATGCAGGAGCCGGCTGACGGTTGACTTGTGAATACCCAGCTTTTTGCTGATCTCGAGCGTCCCCATCTCCTGGTTGGAGGGCACGAAGCTCATCAGGATTTTCAAAGCTTTCTCGGTGGATGAAAGATTTTCCGTATTCATTTTTTCTGGCGCCGTTCCAGAGTTCGCCCTTCCCGTGCAGCATAATGGGGTGGGCCCCCTCTTGTTTCAGATAGTGCAACGCGGTTGCAGTAAAAGAAATCGATAATGAAAAGCCGTCCCCCTGTCAAGCCCGTTTTCCATCGCGGGGCAAAAAAGGAGAGTGAGGACTCCGGGCGGCCTTTGATCCCTGGCGAATGGTCAGACGGTTCAGCAGAATAAGCTTGACTGTCGCTTTTTGGCGTGCAAGATTGCATGTAATTTACTTCTTCTTCTGGAAGGCGGCCAGTTCCCTCAATGAAGCGGATCGCCGTCCCCAGAGGCATACCAACATCAAAGACAGGGAGTGCACCATGAGAAAGCGAATCGCCTTCATGATCGTCCTGGGAGCGCTCGTATCGGCCATCGCGGCGAACAGCTTTGCCGCACCGATCACGCTTCGGTTTGCCCAGCAGAATCCAGATACCGGCTGGAGTACCCTCAACTGCGTAATTCCTTGGCTGGAACAGGTTGAGAAAGCGACCAACGGTCAGATCAAATTTCAATCCTATCACAGCCAAACCCTGGCCAAGGGCAAGGACATGTGGAATGCCGTCAAAGCCGGGATCACCGATGTCGGCTGGTGCTTCCACGGATATTGGCCCGGCATGACACCGCTTTCGGATGTTGTCAGTTTGCCCGCGCTGCCGTTCCGTACGGCCGAAAAAGGCAGTGAAGTGCTGTGGAAGCTTTATGAAAAATTTCCTACGATTCAGGATGAATACAAGGATGTCAAGGTGTTGCTGTTCTATACCAGCGAACCCTACACCCTGCTGACGCGCAAGCCGGTCCAGAGCATGGAAGATATGAAAGGGCTCAAGGTCCGTATGACCGGCGGTCCCCCCACCGATATGATGAAGGCGCTGGGCGGCGTACCGGTCCTGATCCCCATGCCGGACAACTACATTTCCATGCAGAAAGGCGTCATCGACGGCTTGGGTGTGCCCTGGGAAGCCATTCACGTATGGCGATTCTATGAGGTCGGCAGCCACTATACCGAAGGCGTGTTCCCGGCGGTCTACTTCTCCATCGCGATGAATAAAAACAAATGGAACAGCCTGCCCAAGGATGTTCAGGATGCGATCATGAGCGTCAGCGGGCTTGAGGGTTCAAAATTCTGGGGCCGGATGTTCATGGATGCCATGAAGGCCGAAACCCTGAAAACCATTGAGGCGCAGGGCCAGAAAGCCAACGTGATCCAGTTGAGCGAAAAGGAACGCGAACGCTGGCTGGAAGTGGGCGGCAAACCGATTTGGGCCCAGTGGGTCAAAGACATGCAGGCCAAGGGTCACCCTGAGGCCCAGCAGATTCTGGACGCCACACTGGAACTGAGCAAGTAGCATTTTACAGTGAATCATTCGATGGCACGGCGGTTGCCCGGACGCATTCAAGCCGCGCAACCGCCTGCCTTTTTCACTGCTTTCCCGGATTCAATTCCCGAGGGGGTAGCATGCTGAACCGCATCACCAAAGGGCTCAACCGGATTTTGCTCACCATCAGCATGATCATACTGGCACTCATGATGATGTTGATCTCGGTTGATGTTATCATGCGTTATATTTTCAACGCCCCCGTCCAAGGCTCCTTCGAATTGACCGAGTACCTGATGGCCATTCTGATTCCATTCAGTATCGCCTATTGTGCCGAACAAAAGGCGCACGTGGCGGTCGACCTGGTCTACGAACGATTGAGAAGGCCGCTGCAATCCTTCCTGGACATTCTGACCGCCCTGCTCTCCATCGTGCTGATCATGTTCATCGTATGGCAAAGCTTTCGCTACATCTTCGAAATCAAGGCATCCGGGCTGACCTCTTCCGTACTGCTGATTCCGTCGTATCCTTTCGTCGCACCGACCTGCCTCGGCATGGCCGTCTTCGTACTTGTGCTGATTGTCCAGTTATCTGAACTCTCCAAGAGAACCAAAAAGGTCGACGTCGGTGAACTCGTCGAAATTAAAAGGAGCGAGGTGAATAAGGGATGAGCCCGTCAGTCGTTGGCGCCATTGGAATCATCGCGCTGGTGGTCCTGATTTTCGCCCGCATGAATATCGGCATCACCATGGGCTTGATCGGCGTGGTGGGGTTTGGGGTGTTGCTTGGTTTCGAACCGGCTATGGGCCTGCTGCGAACGGTCCCCTACACGACATTTGCCAACCAGGATCTGTCGGTCATTCCGCTGTTTGTGTTGATGGGTTCTTTTGCTTTCACCGCCGGCATCAGCGAAGATATGTACCGCACGGTCTATATCTGGCTGGGACGCTTCCGCGGCGGTCTGGCGATGGCCACGGTGGCCGCGAGTGCCTTGTTTGCCGCAATCTGCGGGTCCAGCATCGCCACCGCAGCCACCCTGGGAAAGGTGGCCATGCCGGAAATGAACAAATACAATTACGCGCCTTCGCTCTCGACCGGCAGCCTGGCGGCCGGGGGGACGCTCGGCATTTTGATCCCACCCAGCGTAATGCTGCTGCTTTACGGCATCCTGACCGAACAGTCGATTGCCAAACTTTTCCTGGCCGGCTTTGTGCCCGGCATTATCCAGGCGCTTTTCTACTTGCTGGTGATCATCGTGGTCACCCAGCGCAACCCGCTGCTCGGACCTCCCGGCCCGCAATTCCCGCTGAAGGAGAAACTGCTGGCCGCCAAAGGCATCAGCGAAGTCGTCATTCTCTTCCTGGTGGTGATCGGGGGCCTCTATTTAGGCATTTTTACGCCCACCGAGGCGGCCGGAATAGGCGCCTTCGGCGCTTTTCTGGCCATGCTCTATCGGCGCAAAGTAAACTGGCCGAATCTCCGAGACAGCCTGATGGAGACCACCCAGACCACGGGAATGCTGTTCCTGATCATTCTTGGGGCGATGCTGTTGAACTATTTTCTCTCGGTCACCCGCATGCCATTCGAACTGGCCAACTGGGTCGGCACTTTGGAGGTCAATCGGCACATTATTTTCATGGTCATCGTCTTTCTTTATATCTTCCTGGGCGCCCTGATGGATGAACTCGCCATCATGCTGCTCACCATACCGGTGATTTTTCCGGTC
>DDYQ01000149.1 GCA_002348005.1 Desulfobacteraceae bacterium UBA2230
GTTGACGGTTGGGTATTGTTGCCTCAGGATTTCGATTTGAATAAACATTATCCCGCGATACTAGATATTCACGGCGGACCGAAAACGGTGTACTCCCCGTGACCACCGATTATCCGTCCCTGAAAGCCAAATTGAGTGAACTGCTGGCACTTTAGTGGCGGGTGAGGAGCAGCAATGGCCCTCTCATACCGCACCGCCTACCGCGTGATCTACGGCGATACCGACAGCATGGGCGTCGTCTATTATGCCAATTATCTGAGATGGTTCGAAATCGGCCGGACCGAATTGCTGCGCACCTGGGGGATGCCTTACCGCCAGATCGAGGATTCGGGAGTTTACTTGCCGGTCGCCGAAGTCAACTGCAAATACCATCATCCGGCCCGATACGACGATCTTCTCTTCATTGAAGCGACGCTCGATCAAAGCTTCAGAGGCGGCCTGAAGATCGATTACCGCATACTGAGCCAGGACGAAGCCACTCTGCACGCCACCGGGTTCTCCAGGCACGCCTTTCTGAACCGCCAGGGCCGCGTAATACGACCACCGGGCTTCATCCGGGCGCTCATTCAAAACCAGGGCAACGCCCGATGATCGATATCAAGGTCACGCCGCAGGAAGCACTCTTCAAAGTCTACGTGCAACCCAAGGCGTCCAAAAACGCAATCGTGGGCGCCTATCAGGACGCCCTCAAGATCAAGTTGACCGCACCGCCGGCCGAAGGAGCCGCCAACAGGCAGTGCGTCGAGGTTCTGGCCAAGGCATTGGGGATTCCCAAGTCTGCAATCACCATTACCGGAGGCCTCTCCAGCCGGCACAAACAGATCCGCATCGAGTTCCACGGCCGTCTGGCGGAGCCCGAGCGGTTAAGGCAAGTGATCACACGCCTGCAAGACTTGGCCCGGAGCACAGGAGCGTGATAACGAGAGTGCTTGGGCTCGTTTTCACCTCGGATGGACGGATCATCCGCTGGAGCTGGAGCCTGCCGCTGCAGGCACTTTTTACGGGCGGATCAACTTTCACCTTGACGGCTCAACGCAAAATGAATATAAGACGGTCTTTAATGTTGCGGGGTGGAGCAGTCTGGTANNGGGCTCATAACCCGAAGGTCACAGGTTCGAATCCTGTCCCCGCTACCACCGCCTACAAGGGCCTTGGTGAAAGCCGAGGCCTTTTTCTATTCAGGCGTGCCGCACCCTTCCCCTCATCTTTCAGTCTGGTCCTTGATCCGCCCAACTCATCCGCTCTGGCGGCCCAAATACAGGTCAGACCCAATAGCAGCGCCCGGGAGCAGGAAATAAAGTACGGCTGTCGAAACGAGTAAGGCTCTGGTGGCGGGTGCAACTCCGGCCGGCGTCGCAAGAACGTTTCGAACGGTGACAGCAAACAATAAAGAGGAGGTAAGCAATGAAACTATCCAAGCAAGCCATGGCTTTGTCTTTGGCACTGGCCCTTTCGGTCTCGGTTTTCTATGCCTGCGGTGAAAGCACCACCACCGAAACCGGTCAGCAGGAAGGAGTTCAAACCGAAGAGCAGGCCCGCACCGAGAGCACCAGCCCAGGTACTGATACCGGCCAAACCGACAGTGGTATGGCCACGGGGGAAACAGCTCAGAATCCTGGAACGGGTACCGACTCCGGCACCACGACCAATTAAAAGACCATGTACATCTCCATTGAGCCGATCATTTCGATTGTCGCCGGGATCCTTATTCTGGTGATCCCCCGATTGCTCAACTACATTGTAGCGCTTTACCTGATCGTCGTGGGAATATTGACACTGATCCGGTAAGATTTGTCGCTTAATGGTGGTCTGAATCCAAAAAGGGTCGCGGCAGCGCGACCCTTTTTGGGTATCAGGGCAAGGCAGACCCGCCTTTTTCAGTTTTTCGCAGCCTTCGGCCACAACCAGACTTCCCGCTCCACGCAGGGATCCGATGCGAAGGGATCGGTGAGCCCCTGAATCCCGATGGTGTGCTTTAGCAAACTGGCAGTATCCATTTTCATACATTCCGGACAGAGGCAGACCTGAATATTCAATTCCCCGACTTTAAACCGACATACATGAGTGGCCAGGAGTTTTTCGCATGCGTAGCAGGGCATATGGACGCCGTCGGGCAATGGTTGAGGGGTTTCGATCCGCATGGTGCAAATCCTTTCAGCGATAAGCGATCTCACAAGCCACTCGATTAGGCCGGTATTGAAGCAATAGGGGTGCCAATGTATCGAAGCGATCGGCTCTCACGCTTATCCGAAAAAAATCACTCCCATGACAGAACGATCGGTGGCAAGGGCAGCTACCATGAAGACAGTCTCTACAATCTCCAGTAGGCGATTTCCAGCCGGCTTGCCAAAGCAGCATCAAAGACGCCCTTTACATCCACCACGACCGGTCTGCCGTTTGTACACAGCCGGGCGATCCGCTCCAGACCCATCGCGCGATACGGCTTGTGCGCCACAGCCAGAACCACGGCATCCACATCATGCAACCGGTCGACAGGCAGGAGTTCGAGTCCGTAGTGGTCGACGGCTTCATGCGGATCGGCGAGCGGATCGTGGACCAGCACCTGAATGCCGTAATCCCTCAATTCATGAATGATGTCGACAACCCTTGTGTTTCGCAGGTCCGGAACGTCTTCCTTGAATGTAATTCCCAGCACCGCCACTTTTGCGCCCTTGACCCTCCTGTCGCGATGAATCAGCAGTTTGACTGTCCGTTCGGCGATATATTTGCCCATACCGTCATTGATGCGGCGTCCCGCCAGGATCATCTCAGGATGATAGCCCAGCGATTCAGCCTTGAAGGTCAGGTAGTAAGGATCGACCCCGATGCAGTGGCCTCCCACCAGACCCGGCCTGAACGGTAAAAAATTCCACTTGGTTCCGGCGGCCTCCAATACCTCCAGGGTATCGATGCCGATTAGATCGAAGATTTTGGACAGTTCATTCATCAGGGCGATGTTGAGATCGCGCTGCGTGTTTTCAATCACCTTGGCCGCTTCAGCCACTTTGATGCTCGAAGCCCGATGGATCCCGGCATTGACGACCTGTCCGTAAACCTGTTCCAGCAGGCGGGCCGTGGCCGGATTCGATCCCGAAACGACTTTGATGACATTGTGCAGGGTGTGAACGCTGTCACCCGGGTTGATGCGTTCAGGCGAATACCCTACGGTAAAATCGCTGCCGAAAACCAACCCGGACTCCGCTTCCAGAATCGGGACGCAAATTTCCTCTGTGGCGCCCGGATAGACGGTCGATTCGAAAACCACGCAGCTGCCCCTTTGCAGATAGCGTCCGGTGGTGGCCGAAGCACCCCGCAGGGGCGTAAAGTCGGGTATATTATAATCGTCAATGGGCGTCGGCACGGCGACGATGATCAGACGGCAGCCCGCCAGATCTTCACCCGAAGCGGTGTAGCGAACAGGGGCCTTGACCAGTTCCGCTTCGCCGATCTCCAGTGTTCGATCGTATCCGGCCTTCAGTTCTTCAATTCGCCGGGCCTTCAAATCATACCCAACTACGTCGAAATGGGCGGAAAGATGCACCGCCAGCGGCAATCCCACGTATCCCAGCCCGATCACCGCGATCCGGTCCTGGCGCCCGATCAAGGATTCAAACGTTACCATGCACGCTTCTCCTCATCCCAAGGGGAATGTTTACCTTCTTTTACGAACATGCCATTCTACAGGCATTCAATTTGCCGTATGATGATTTCGCCGTGCTGTGCAGGCGTCGAACGGGAGATAGAATGCAGCCAACTTCCACCGAGACCAACTGGTGCGTGATCACCGGGGCGCCCTGCGCCGGCAAAACGACGCTCATCCAAGCCCTGGCTCGCCGGGGCTTCCCGGTCGCCGGAGAAGTTGCCCGCGAATACATCGACGCCCGACTGGCCGCCGGATCGACCCTGCGACAAATCAGGGCCGATGCCCTCTCCTTCGAACGCCACATCCTTCTGGAGAAAGCCCGATTGGAACGCAGACTCCCGCCGCGTCGGCTTGTGTTCCTGGATCGGGCCATTCCGGACAGCACGGCTTACTTCCGATTGGAAGGTCTGGATCCCGCCGAACCCCTGACCCTGAGCCGGATGTTCCGCTATCGTGAGGTTTATTTACTCGAGCGGCTGAAATTTACACCCGACGGCATTCGTTCCGAAGACGATGCGACCGCGGCCCGACTGGAGGACCTGCTGATCGAAACCTATTCCCAGTTGGATTACCCGATCATCCGTGTTCCAATCCTTGAGGAATCGCGGCGGCTTGCATTCGTTTTAGACCACCTCAACGCTCAGGGGCTTCAAGATCCTTGAGAAGTATCTTCTTTTCCGCGCTGGTCAGGAATCTCCAGCCTCCCTGGGGCAGATCGCCCATGCGGATGTTGGCCATTCGGACGCGCTTCAATTCGATCACCTGGTAACCCAACTTGCGGGTCATGCGGCGTATCTGGCGATTGCGGCCTTCCCGGAGTACGATCCGAAAACGGCTTGCCGACAAGCGTCTCACACGTGCCGGTAACGTTTTGACGCCCTGCAAGGGGATACCGTTGCCCATGCGTTTGAGTGCTTGATCCGAAATCGGCCGATCCGCCCGGACTTCATACTCTTTTTCATGTTCGAAGGAGGGATGCGAAAGATGATGATGAAGACGGCCGTCATTGGTCAACAACAGCAGGCCGCTGGAATCTTTGTCCAGTCGCCCGATCGGATAGATGCGTTCGGCGACATCGACCAGATCGATCACCACCGGTTCTCCTGAGTGACGGCAGCTGGTGACATACCCGATCGGCTTGTGCAGCATGATATAAACGGGTCGGCGGCTGATTTCAACGGGCTGACCATCCAACTCGACCCGATCGTTTTCCGGGTCGATCGTGGTGCCGAGATGGGTGATCACCTGGCCGTTGACGCGTATCCGCCCAGACGTGATGTGCGCCTCTCCCTGGCGTCGGGAACAAACGCCGGCCGTGGAGAGCCATTTTTGCAGTCGCATTCGTGCCATGGTGGGTGCTCTCCGGATCAGGAACGATAGTCGGCGTTTATTTTGACATAATCCACCGAGAAATCACAAGTCAGCATGCGGAATGAATCCGCACCCTGATGCAGGTCGATGGTGACGCTGAACTCTGGTTGTTTCAACACGGCCGTTACCTGCGCCTCGATTTCCGGGCCGCAGCCTCGACCGCGGCGGACCATCTGAACGCCATCGAAAAAGAGATCGATCGCTTCAGGGTTTATGGCAACGCCGCTGCGCCCAGCGGCAGCCATGATACGACCCCAATTGGCATCCTGTCCGAAAAACGCGGTTTTAACCAGTGGTGAATGGGCAACGGTATCGGCTACCTTCCGGGCGGCATCGCGATCTGCGGCGCCCCGAACGATGATTTCGACCACCTTGGTGACCCCTTCGCCATCCTTGACCAGGCGGCGCGAAATATCCCAAAGGGCCTCTTCCACTACCCTGCCGAATTCGCTGCACTGCTCTTCGGTTTGCACGACCGCACCGGAAAGCCCGTTGGCCATGAAAAAAACGCTGTCGTTGGTGCTGGTATCGCCGTCTATGGTGATGCGGTTAAGCGTGCGGTCAACGGCCCTGCGCAGAAGCGGCTGAAGCAGGGCGGTATCAATCCCCACGTCGCAGCACATGAAACAGAGCATGGTGGCCATATCCGGGCGGATCATACCCGCGCCCTTGGCCGCCGCCACCAGCGTATAGGGCCGCTGGCCCAGCACACCACGGCGGAAAATCAGCTTCGGTACGGTATCGGTGGTCATGATCGAACGGCTGAAATCGGAAAAACCATCCGGACGCAGGGTGCCGATCAACCCGGGGATGGCAGCCTGTATGACGTTGACCGGCAGGGGCATTCCGATGACCCCGGTCGATGCCGTCAAAACCTCCTCGGCATCCAGGTTCAGCCGATGGGCGATGTCCGTGGTCACGATGCGGGCATGCTCGAGACCCTCGGGTCCGGTGCAGCAGTTGGCGTTGCCGGCATTGGTCACGATTGCGCGGGCCTTCCCGGCTGCCAGGCGTGTTTGAGACAAAATTACCGGTGCCGCCTTGACGCGGTTGCGGGTAAATACACCGGCGGCACTTGCCGGCACCTCGGAGTAAATCAGCCCCAGATCGAGCACATCACGCTTCTTGATGCCCGCGGCTATACCCGTGGCCCTGAAACCCCGACATTGCAGGATATCCTCCACCCCGACCTCCTGAAAACGCGTTTAAAGGTTTAAAACACAAGATTATTTTCATGATCCAAAAACAGTCAAAAGTCAATTTGCGTTTTCCGTTGCCAAGCAGCGGGATTTACACTAAATAGGGATATCAAGCTCAGGAGCGAATGTGATGATAAGGATGATGCTGCCCATTTTCGAGTGTCCCCGATGCCGATCGGCACTGTCCACCATCCAGACCTGAGGACAACTGCGCTGGCGCTGCAAGGATTGCGGCATTCGCTACGTCCTGGCCGACCTTCTGGATCAACTGGACGAAAGCACGGAGCAGTTGCTGGGTAGTGCATTATGTGATCGACTGTGAGCCCCCTGCCGTGACAGTGTTCAAAATGCCGATTTTCGCTCCGCTTCTTACTCCGGTGATTAAATGCAACCCGCGAGCCCTGCGGCCTCCCGCAATTATAAAATAGTGATTGAATACGATGGTTCCGCCTACCATGGTTGGCAGCGCCAGGTCGGTGATCGATCCATCCAGCAGGAGATCGAAGCCGCTCTGACCCGAATGACCGGCCAGAAAATAAGCCTAACCGGGTCTGGCCGGACCGATGCCGGGGTCCATGCGCTTGGCCAGACCGCCAATTTCCACTGCCTCACCCACCTGACATCGGCGGCTTTTCAAAAAGGGCTCAACAGCCTGCTGCCGGATGACATCGTCATTCGGGAGTGCTCGCCGGTCCCGCTCGATTTTCATGCGCGTTACGCCGCCAAGAGCAAGCTGTACCGGTATCGTATTCTCAACAGCCCGTTGCCGCCGGCCATCGGACGGCAATATCTATGGTGGATACGCGCGCCCCTCGATCTCGAATCGATGCGCAAAGCCTTGCGCCAGCTCGTCGGAATCCATGATTTCAAAGCTTTCGAGGGTGCCGGCAGTCCTCGTCAGCACACCATCCGGCACATCACCTGTGCAGAACTCAAGACCGATGAAGCCGGCAGAATCTCGATTTATATTCAAGCGAACGGCTTTCTGCGGTATATGGTTCGCAATATAACCGGCACTTTGGTGATGATCGGCCAAGGCAAAAGCCCCTCCTCATCCTTGGCAGACATCCTGCTTACCCGCGATCGCAAGTTTGCCGGTGTAACCGCCCCGCCGCAAGGGTTGTGCCTCCTGCAGGTCAATTATTGAGATTCGACTCCCGAATCTGCAATCGACGCAGGCGGTATGTATGTTTTCTTATACCGTTATCTGTTCACTTAAGCTGACGAGCCGCGCGCAGCCGCACCCCACCATTTGATTATATCCTTTTAAACCAAATGGTTAAATATCAGGAAACAAAGGTATTCATCTTGCTTACTCCCATCTTGCTTACCATTGAATCAAAGCTGAGCGCCTGCAGCGCGATGCGTGAACCGCAGTGAAGGGGAAAACATGCAGGAATCGACTTTTCTGGACATCAATTGCAGCATGGTGGAAAATTTGAAGAAAATTCCAGTACTGGAACCCTTCGACGAACAGGAGCTCAACAAGCTCCTGGAAATGAGCAAGATCCGCAAATACAAGGCCGGCGAATGCATTGTCCAGGAGGGCCAGTCGGACACCTGGCTCTATTTTCTGA
>DDYQ01000063.1 GCA_002348005.1 Desulfobacteraceae bacterium UBA2230
TGGGCACCACCTGCGTGCGCACGCTGGAATACTGCACCGGTCCGGAAGGGCGCCTCGCAGCGCGCAGCGGCATGTGCGACCTTTTCATCTATCCGGGTTACCGCTTCAAGGCGGTGGATGCCATGGTCACCAATTTTCATCTTCCCAAATCGACGCTCCTGATGCTGGTCTCGGCCTTCGCCGGCCGCGAAAACATCTTAAATGCCTACGCCGAGGCGATCCGGGAGCGGTACCGTTTTTTCAGCTACGGCGATGCGATGATCATTCTTTAGCGAAGTGTGGCTTTAGCGAAGTGTAGAACATGTTCACCTTGCAACATAAAGATCCGAATTCGGCTGCCCGCGCCGGCGTTCTGAAGCTGCCCCACGGGGTGGTCGAAACGCCGATCTTCATGCCGGTGGGCACCCAGGCCACGGTCAAGGCCCTGACGCCCGAGGAATTGGAAGCGGCAGGCGCCCGGATCATTCTGGGCAACACCTATCATTTATATCTGCGTCCGGGCAGCGAGGTGATCGCGCGCTTCGACGGGCTGCACGGCTTCATGCACTGGCAGCGGCCGATTCTCACCGACAGCGGCGGGTTCCAGGTTTTTTCGCTGGCCCGGCTTTCCAGGATCAGCGAAGCGGGCTATGCGTTCCAATCCCATCTGGACGGCGGGGCGCAGCACTTGCTGACACCCGAAAAGTCCATTGAAGTGCAGATGGCGCTCAACAGCGACATCATGATGTGCCTCGACCAATGCATCGCCTATCCGGCCGAATACGCCCAGGCGGAAGAAGCCCTGACCCTGACCACGCGCTGGGCGGCGCGCTGCAGGGCCAGATGGCGCGAGGCCCGAACGGCCAACCGGCTATTCGGCATTGTGCAGGGCGGCATGTACAAGGATTTGCGCAGCCGCTCGGCGGAAGCGATCGTGGCGCTCGATTTTCCCGGCTATGCCATCGGCGGACTGAGCGTGGGCGAACCCAAGGCCATGATGCTGGAACTGGCCGCCCACACCCTGCCGCTGCTGCCGGCCGACAAACCGCGCTACATCATGGGGGTGGGCACTCCGGCCGATCTGGTGGAGCTGACCGCGCTGGGCGCCGACATGTTCGACTGCGTGATGCCGACGAGAAATGCCAGAAACGGCCAGCTGTTTACGGATTACGGAACGATCAACATCTGCAACGCCCGGTATACGCAGGATGTCGATCCGATCGATTCCGGGTGTTCCTGTTATACCTGCCGAAATTATTCCCGGGCCTACCTGAGGCNNCCGCAGCTGCCGGACCACCAACCCCGCTATCTCATGGGGGTGGGCACGCCAGAAGACCTGGTGGAGGGGGTCTCCCAGGGCATTGATATGTTTGACTGTGTCATGCCCACGCGCAATGCCCGCAACGGCCAGCTCTTTACGGCCACGGGCACGCTCAACATCGCCAATGCGCGGCACCGCGAGGCCGCCGGGTCGATCGAGGAGGGCTGCACATGCTATACCTGCAGATACTATTCGCGCGCCTACCTGCGCCACCTCTACCTGGCCAAGGAGATCCTGGCGCACCGGCTGAATACGATCCACAACCTGCATGTCTATCTGAATCTTGTCAAAGAGATGCGTATGGCTATACTAGAGGGTAATTTTGAATCTTTCAGGCAAAACTTCCACGCGCGTCAGACCAGCGGAATCACGGTTTAGCGGGCGGCTGAAAGCGGAGAAATTCACCGATACGATCCAAGGTCTTTCACGCTCCTCCGGCCATTACGGGTCAGCAATGTTGGACGGCGCTGAAATCAAGAAAGGGGAAAATAATGAAAGAACGTGTGCAGGCAGCCATCGAAAAAATCCGCCCCATGCTCAAGGCCGACGGCGGCGATGTGCAACTGGTGGATGTGAGCGACGACGGAGTGGTGCAGGTTCGCCTGAAAGGCGCCTGTTCCGGATGCCCCATGTCGCAGATGACCCTTAAAAACGGCATTGAAAGGATCATCAAACAGGAAGTGCCCGAGGTAAAGACCGTCAAATCGGTCTGATCGGCGGAATAGCGTACCCAACCGAATCCGCGGCGCCGTCTTCGATACGGCGCCGTTTTTCTTGCCGGCATCGAAATCCCCACCCGTCTGCCAGGTACTTCATACCCTGGGCCGGCCCGGCACCAGCCGCCTTCACCTTTCAGCGGCGTGAAAACATGGGTGTTGCCGATCGGGTGCAGGGTTTGCTAAGCTCCACGCATCCCTCAACCCAGCCGAGGCACACCCATGCGCTTTTTTCGTTTTTTGGCCGATCTGCGGATCCGGCACAAGCTGCTGCTGGCCTACTCGGCCGTTTTCATCCTCTCGCTGACCCTGGGAAACGGCTTCATCTATCAATCGGTGCGGCGCACGATCGAATTCAACATCGAAAGCGAGCTGAAAAACACCACCACCACCATACTCAATATGGTGAACAACGCCGCCCAGCTCTCCATCAAAAACTACCTGCGCGCCATCGCCGAAAAAAACCGCGATGTGGCCCAATACTACTACAATCTTTATCGGAACGGCGAACTGACCGAAGCGGAGGCGATCGAAAGAGCCCGCAAGGTGCTCCTCAGCCAGACCATCGGCAAGACCGGTTACATCTACTGCCTCGACAGCCACGGAATCATCGTCAACCATCCCCATCAGGATCTGATGGGTGCCGATTTATCGGAGCACGCCTTTATCCGGGACCAGCAGGAGCGCAAAATCGGCTACGTTGAATACGACTGGAAGAATCCTTCGGAGACCAGGGTGCGCGCCAAGGCGCTCTACATGACCTATTTCAAACCGTGGGACTGGATCATTTCGGCCTCCTCCTACCGCGATGAGTTCAATTCCCTGGTCAATGTGGACGATTTTCGCGACAGCATTCTCTCGCTGCAATTCGGCGAAACCGGCTATTCCTATGTCATGGATGTGCAGGGCAACCTGGTGGTTCATCCCAAGCTGGAGGGCAGCAATATCCTCAAGGAGCGCGACGCCAACGGGCGCTTTTTCATCAAGGAACTGATCGAAAAGGGCAGCGGTAAAATTCTCTACGCCTGGAAAAATCCGGACGAAGCCAGCCATCGCGAGAAACTCGTCATTTTCAACTATATCCCCGAATTCGAGTGGATCGTGGCCAGTTCGAGTTATCTGGATGAATTCTACGCGCCGCTGAGGACCGTGGAACGCATTTTCGTTTTTAACGTCGCCATTCTGGTTCTGCTCGTGCCGCTGCTGACCCTCTGGATCAGTTCGAGCATCACCAACCCCCTGCAGGAGCTGATGCAGCGGTTCGCGCAGGCGGCCAAGGGCGACATTTCGGTGCGCATGGAGCGGCGCCGCAAAGATGAAGTCGGCCTGCTGGCCGCCTATTTCAATACCTTCATGCAGCAGCTGGAGCAGTCCAGCGCTGACTTGAAAAATGAAATCGAAGTGCGCAAGAAGGCCGAGGCGGCCATCCGCAAGAGCGAGGCCAAGTACCGCGAACTGGTTCAGAATGCCAACAGCATCATTCTGCGCATCGACACGCGCGGCAGGATCACCTTCTTCAACGAATTTGCCCAGGCTTTTTTCGGCTACAGTGAAATGGATATTCTCGGACGCACCAGCATGGGCATCATCATACCCGAAAACGATTCCGAAGGACGTCCCATGCAGGCCCGGCTGGACCAGATCGCCCGCTTCCCGGAACAGCACGGCTACTACGAGATGGAAAACATCCGCTGCAACCAGGAGCGGGTATGGGTCGCCTGGACCAACAAGGCCGTTCGGGACAGCGCCGGGCAAATCATTGAATACCTGTGCATCGGGCACGACATCACCGAAGCCAAGAAGAGCCAGCAGGCCATGGCGCACATGCGCGGCTACCTGCAAAAAATCGTGGACGCCATGCCTTCCACCCTGGTGGGTGTCGATCTGACCGGCCACATCACCCAGTGGAACCAGGAGGCGCAGAAGACGACCGGTATCTCCGAATCAATGGCCCACGGTCGGGCAGTGGAGGATGTCATGCCGGGCCTGCGGCCGCACGTGGAGATGGTGCGACAGGCAATAGCCCAGGAGAGCACCATGAAGGTGGAGAAGGTGCCGCACCCGTGCATAGCGGAGCAGCGCTTCGCCGATATCGTGGTGTACCCGATCGTGGTGGATCGAATGGAAGGCGTGGTGATCCGGGTGGATGACGTGACCGCCCGTGTGCGCATGGAGAACATGATGGTTCAGACCGAGAAAATGATGTCGGTCGGAGGTCTTGCCGCCGGCATGGCGCACGAGATCAACAATCCGCTGGGAACCATGATGCAGAATGCCCAGAATATCGTCCGGCGGATATCGCCGGAGCTTCCCCGCAACAGGATCGTCGCCGAACAATGCGGCATCGCGCTGGAGAAAGTAATCGATTACCTGGTCCGGCGGCAGATTTTTTCGCTGCTCGAAGGCATACGTATTTCGGGTCAGAAGGCATCCGAAATCGTGGAGAATATGCTCAATTTCAGCCGTAAGAGCGAATCGCGCAAGGAGCCGGTGGCGCTGGCCGACCTGCTGGATAAGACCGTCTCCCTGGCGGCCCACGATTACGATCTCAAAAAGAAGTACGATTTTCGCCGCATTCGGATCGAACGCCATTTTGACGCCCGCCTGGCGCCGGTGCCCTGTGTGGGCACCGAAATCGAACAGGTTATCCTGAACCTGCTGCGCAACGCCGCCCAGGCCATGTCCGAAAAAGAGAAAACCGATCAGGCGCCCACCATCATCCTGCGGCTCTATCGGGAAAACGATATGGCCGTGATCGAGCTGCAGGACAACGGTCCGGGAATGCCCGCTCTGGAACACAAGCGGGTCTTCGAACCGTTCTACACGACCAAGGATGTGGGCATCGGGACGGGGCTGGGATTGTCGGTCTCCTACTTTATCGTGACCAACAACCACAACGGATCGATGGAGGTGCGGTCGGAACCGGGCCAGGGGGCGACGTTCATCGTCCGGCTGCCGCTGGAAAAAGATGCCGCCAGCCGCGCCGCATGATCGACTGTCTGCGTTCGGCAGCGGCTTCATCTGAAGTCATCGACGTGAGTGAATCTTACAACCTTATCGCCTTATGAATCCGGGAAAACCATGGAACCGAATGCTTCGAAGACCGATACCGTCCTGTTGATCGACGACGACGAATTGATTCGGCAAAGCATCGCCGCCTATCTGAGCGACAGCGGGTTTGACCTGTTGCAGGCGGATGACGGCCCGTCGGGAATGGAAATGGTGCAGCGCTTTTCACCGGACGTGGTCCTGCTCGATCTGCGCATGCCGGAAATGGACGGGCTCGAAGTTCTCGATCGCCTCCGACAGGCGGATGCGGAGCTGCCGATAATCGTCGTAACCGGCGCGGGAGTCCTCAAAGATGCCGTCGAGGCTTTGCGCATGGGAGCCTTCGATTTTATCAGCAAGCCGATCATCGATATGGCCATCCTGGAGCATTCAATCCGCAAGGCGCTGGAGCACACCCGTCTGCGCGCGGAAAACCGGCGTTATCATGAACACCTGGAAGGCGAAATCCACAAACGCACCCGCGACCTGGAACTGCGCAGCAGCGAACTGGAGCGATCCAACCGGCGGCTGCAGTCTGAAATGATCGAAAGGCGCCGCACGGAAAGCGCGCTGCACCAGAGCCAGTCTCAGCTGACCGATATCATAGCCGTTTTCGAGGGCTTTATCTACACGGTCAATCGGTCCTATGAACTGCAGTTCATGAACCCCAAATTGATGGCCTGTGTCGAACACGCCCCTCCCGGCAGCATCTGTCATCGCGTCCTCTACGAGCAGCCCGAGCCCTGCCCCTGGTGCCCGCTGCCGCGGGTGCTGGACGGTCACACCGTGCGCACGGAACTTACCAGCACCCGGGACGGGCGCTGGTACTACGCAATCTATTCGCCCCAGGAAAGCGCAGCCGGTCAAATCGAAGGCTGTCAGGCGATCGTGATCGACATTCACGAACGCAGGCAGGCGGAAGAGTCCTTGAGGCAGAGAGAGGCCTTCCTGCGCGAACAGAATGAACGCCTGCGGTTGTCCCTGAGAGGGACGGTCCGGTTCGGCAACATCATCGGCAAGAGTCCGGCCATGCACCGGGTCTACCGCACCATTTTGAAAGCTGCCGGATCGAGTGCCAACGTGATCGTTTACGGCGAATCGGGCACCGGCAAGGAGCTGGTCGCACACGCGCTGCACCGCGCATCGTCGCGCGCCGCATCGCCGTTCATCGCGGTCAACAGCGGCGCCATCCCGCGCGAACTGATCGAATCGGAACTGTTCGGTCATGAAA
>DDYQ01000236.1 GCA_002348005.1 Desulfobacteraceae bacterium UBA2230
TCCTGACCTTTAAAAACCTTTTGCTGACCCTGTGGGCCAACCACCATCTCGGAATGGAGGCCGTGACATTCCCGGCCTTCCTTTCACCGGATCAATTTCGGCGTTTTTTCGACACGCTGTGGCGAACCTCAGAAACGCCGCGGCGCGTTTCCGATACGATGCGGTCCCATTTTCTGAACTGGCTCTCCGAACGCAGCAAATTGGACGAAACCGCCTTGCGCGAACGGCTTGGATCGACACTGGTCCGTCTGTTTCAGGACCTCGAATCCGAATTGGGCCACGTCGAGGTGCGCGACCTCGATCCGCGCTTTATCCAGCTGTTCCTTTTCGCGGCCCCGGAACACGATTGAGTCGGCCTGCCGACCCATCGCAGGCCTCATAGATGCCGGCACCGTAGCCGACCGCAGAGTCGGAATTTCATCTGCGATGATTGGGTCAATGATGATTAGTATCGATTATAATTAGACAAATTATACATTGACATATCCAGATGTTTTTGAAATAGTCCCGACCACACGTTCGGCAACGAGGTCGGAAGGCTTATGGTGGAAAACCTGTCCAAACGATCGGACAAGACGCGCGAAATCGCCCGCGCGGCGCTCGACTATTTCACGCGGAACGGCTTTCTGGGTGCCAGTCTGGAAAAAATCGCCTCCGGCGCGGGCATCGGCAAAAGCACGATCTACGAGTATTATAAAAGCAAAGAAGCGCTTTTCATGGCCGCCATCCAGGAGGCCAGTGAGCAGTGGTTCGAACAGATCGATCAGATTGCCGAACAGACCAAGGACCCGCTGGAGCGGCTGGAGCGCATCGCCTGCGCGTTCATGGAGTGCGGCGAGGGCCGGCCGGTTGCCTCCCAGCCTTTCTATTTCGAAATCATTATGCAAACGATCATGCAGGGTGGCGTTTTTTATGAACGCCGTCATTTCATTCACCAGCTCCATCGCAAAATCATTGCCGGGATCGTCGACATACTGCTGGCCGGCGTATCACGCGGCCAGCTGAAAGCCGAAATCGCCCGCGATGCGCATAAAATCGCGGTTACGTTTCTCTCCTTTCTGGATGGCATGACCTTGTACGCGCTGGCCGGCGGCGACTACATCGATGTACGAGGCCAAATCGATTTTTTTATCCGCAATCTGGCGCCCTTGCTGCGCAATGAAGGCGCCGCCCGCAACATGGCGCGTTTCGACGGCTAACGGGACATCATTGTTTGTGAACATCTGACGGGACAAAATCTATGCTGAGTCATTCCAACCGACTGGATACCGCCCGTAAATGGCTGAGACGTCTGGGGGCCAACCTGCCTCTGTTGGGGTTGATCCTGCTGATCGGCGTCGTCGTCGTGCTGCAAAGCTGGATTCGCAGCGAAGGGGAAACCCTCAAGGCCCGAAAAGTGGCTGGCACGGAGAAATCCGAGCCGCTCAATGTGGTCGCCCTCGAGTTGCACCCCGGCCCCATGCAGGACCGCATCAACCTGCCGGGAGTGGTGCGTCCCTGGGTGGCCTTGAAAGTGGTCGCCGAGGTGCCGGGCAAGCTTGTCGCCAAACCGATCGACGAAGGACAACGTGTGGAGAAGGGGGCTGTACTGGCAATGATCGACGATCGCGACTATCGCAATGCACTCGCCTCTACCACCGCCAGCTACAATGCCGCCAAAGCATCCCACGACCGACTGGCCTTGCTCTATCGGGACGAATTGGTCACCCGCGCCCAGCTGGACGATGCCGTGGCCCTCATGAATACCACTAAGGCGGCCAGGGACACCGCAGCCCTCAATCTCGAACGCTGCGTGATTCGCTCGCCCATGGCGGGGGTGGTGGACCGAATGCATATCGAAAACGGCCAATATCTGGCTGCGGCAGATCCGGTGGCCGATGTGCTGCAGGTGAATCGCGTCAAAATCGAAGTCGGCATTCCCGAGTCGGATGTGGATGCCGTCCGCAGCATCGAGCATTTCGAGGTGACCATCGATGCGCTCAAGGGCAGGGCTTTCAAGGGCCGCCGCCATTACCTGTCCAGCAGCGCCGATACGCTGGCGCGCGCCTACCGCCTGGAAATCGCCGTCGAGAACCCCGACGGCGCACTGCTTCCGGACATGTTTGCACGGGCCGAAATCGTTAAGCAGCGGATTGAGAACGCCTTGAGCGTGCCGCTGTTCGCCCTGGTCACCTATCAGAAAGAACCGGCGGTGTTCGTGGCCGACGGGGGCAGGGCCCGATTGGTGACGGTGCAAACGGGGATTCAGCAAGGCTGGCAAGTGCAGATCGATCAAGGATTGCAGGTCGGCGACAAAGTCATCGTGGTGGGCCAGCGCGGCACAAAAGAGGGGGCTCCGATCAACGTCGTACGCACGATCAGCACCCTTGCGGAGCTGGATCAATGATCGTCTCCAACACCGCCGTCAAAAACCGCCTCAGCGTGATGGTGCTGACCGCCCTGATTGTCATCATCGGCGCATTCAGCTACCTGGCCCTGCCGCGCGAGAACGCGCCCGACATCACCATTCCGCACGTTTTCGTGCAGACCAATTACAAGGGCGTCTCGGCCGCGGACATCGAAACGGGCATCACGATCAAGATCGAAAAGAAACTCAAGGGATTGGACCGGGTCAAAAAGATCAAATCGGTCAGCTCCGAAGGGCTGTCGCGCATCGATGTGGAATTCATTCCGGGTACCGATATCGATGAAGTATTGCCCAAGGTGAAGGACAAGGTCGACGAAGCCAAACCCGATCTGCCGACCGACCTGGAAGAGGATCCTTCTGTTTTTGAAGTCAACTTTTCGGAACTGCCCATCATCACCTTCTCCCTGTCCGGCACCTGCGGCCCGCGCCAGTTGAAGGACATCGCCGACGACCTCAAGGAGGATATCGAAGCCATTCCGGGAGTCCTGGAGGTGGAGGTCACCGGCGGGCGGGAACGTGAAATCCGTGTGGAGGTGGATCCCGACAAGCTGGCGTATTACCATATCCCCATTACGTACCTGCAGCAGGTGGTGGCCAACGAAAATCAGAACACGTCGGGCGGCGCCATCACCCTCGGTCAGGGCCGCTACCAACTGCGCGTACCGGGTGAATTCGAAAGCCCGGATGAAATCCTGGGTCTGGTGGTGGCCACCCACGAACATCGGCCCGTTTATCTCAAAGAAGTAGCCCGCGTGTTGGACGGGTTCAAGGATGAAACCAGCCGCTCGCGCCTGGACGGCATCGAATCGGTCAACCTCGCCGTTAAAAAGCGGGTGGGGGAAAATATCATCCACATCACCGACCGGATCGACGAGGTGATCCGGCGCGCTGTCCCCACCTGGCCTCAGGACACCCAAATCACCAAGCTCATGGACCAGGCCAAGGATATCCGCCTGATGGTGGCCGATCTGGAAAACAACATCATCACCGGACTACTGCTGGTCGTCGTTGTACTGCTTTTCGCCATGGGATTGCGCAATGCGGTGCTGGTCAGCATGGCGATCCCATTGTCCATGCTGATCTCGTTCAGCGTGCTGCATGCGCTGGGCATCACGCTGAACATGGTCGTACTCTTTTCCCTGACCCTGGCACTGGGGATGCTGGTCGATAATGCGGTGGTGATCGTCGAAAATGTCTACCGCTATATGCAGCAGGGCGTACCGCGCGTAGAAGCCGCCATGCGCGCCACCGGTGAAGTGGCCTGGCCGGTGATCGGTTCCAGCCTGACCACCCTGGCCGCTTTTTTTCCCATGATCTTCTGGCCGGGCTTGATGGGCGAATTCATGAAGTATCTGCCCATCACGCTGGTGGTCACCCTCTCTTCGAGCCTTTTCGTCGCCATGGTGATCAATCCGGCCCTGTGCGCTTTCTTCATGAAATCAAACGCCGCCGCCGGTGACGCCCGCACGGATGCGAACGACAGCGGCGAAGCTCCGGCAGCCATCCGCGGGAGAGTCCTGACGGCCTACGCAGCCGTGCTGCGGGGTGCGCTGCGGCATAAACTCACGGTGCTGGGCATCTCCTTCGCATGCCTGGTGATCATGCTGCAGCTCTGGCTCTTTAGAGTAGGACTGGAGAAACCGGTAGAATTCTTCCCCAAGATCGACCCCAAATCGATCTTCGTCAACATCGATCCGCCCGAAGGATCCGATCTGGACTACGTGGACAAAATTGCCCGGCAAGTGGAAATGGCGATCAGCGGTCAGTGGCCCGCCGACAGCTTCCCGCCGCTGAGCGGGTACTCGCAGGCCTATACACTGCAGGAGCATCGCAAGGCGGGCACGGAGATCTTCTCCGGACCCACCGACATCGACAATATCGAACATATCTATGCCAAGTCGGTTCAGGGGGGTGGTGGACTTTCATTCGACGCCAATCTGCCCAACCACATCGGTATCCAGTTCGTTGATTTTGAGGAGCGCCGCACGCCGACCACCCTCGATGTGGAGACCATCCGCGATCGGGTGCGCCATATTGCAGGCGCCCAAATTACCGTGGCGGAGCAGGAGGAAGGACCGCCTACCGGCGCACCCATCAACATCGAGATCTCGGGCGATGACTTTTCCCATCTGGGCGCCCTGGCCGAGCAGGTGCGGATGGTTGTCGCCCGGATCCCGTTTGTGAAAGATGTACAGGACGACTATGTGGCCGGACTGCCTTCGGTGCACGTGCGCATCGACCGCCAGAAGGCCGCCCTCTTCAATCTCAGCAGCACGGCCATCGGCGCGGCGCTCAAAGTCGCCTACAACGGACTGGATGTTTCCACGTTCTATGAAGGCGACAAAGACTATGATATCGTGGTCACGCTGGCCGAGCAGGACCGCCAGGTCGTAGACGTACTGCACAAATTGATGATTCCGACACCCTCGGGCCCCATGGTGCCGCTGACCACACTGGCGCGGATTGATTACAGCGGCAGCGTAGGAGATATTGTGCGCATCAATCATGACCGCGTGGTGACAGTGAAGGCCTATGTCGATGAAGAGAAGACACCGGGAGCCGTGGCACGCCTGCAGGCCGAACAACTGCTGGCGGGATTCACCCTGCCGCCCGGCTACCATCTCAAGTTTACCGGCGAGAACGAATTTCAGAAAGAGTCGGAAGATTTTCTGAGCAAGGCATTTGTGCTCGCCATTCTGTTGATCTTCCTGATTCTGGTGAGCATGTTCAATTCGCTCGCCCAGCCCCTGATCATTCTCACCTCCGTAATTCTTTCGCTGGGCGGCGCGTTTCTGGGGTTGTTCTTACTGCGGGCGCCGTTCGGCATTATCATGTCCGGGGTGGGCATCATCTCGCTGGCCGGCGTGGTCGTCAACAACGCCATCGTTCTGATCGACTACACCAACAAACTGCGCCAGCGCGGCATGGAACTGACAGAGGCGCTCGTTGCCGCCGGGGCCACGCGCTTGCGCCCGGTGATTCTTACCGCCCTCACGACGATTCTGGGGCTTCTGCCCATGATCACCGGCGTTTCATACGACTTTCACCAGATGGCCGTCGCCTGGTCGAGCGAATCGACCCTCTGGTGGCGTTCCATGTCGACCCTGGTGGCCTGCGGGCTCATGGTGGCCACCCTGCTGACCCTATTGGTCGTGCCGACGATTTACGCACTCATCGAAACCGGGAAAATACGCGGCGCGGAATATCGCGCCCGCCTTAAAGCCTGGTACTGGAAACCGTTGCCCTCTCCATCCGAAAGCGGTGAATGAAGGGTGTTTACAAGATTAAAGGTAAACGTCGAAGGGTGAGTGAAAATCGATTTGACAGATAAAGACACGGGAAACGGTGGCATGAGAACGGGTGCAAGTCATTGACACGGACACAGTGAAACCGATTCGGGCATCACATCGAAGGGGAATAAAGGGCCATGCACAAGGTGGACATTTCTCAACCCGCCGAACAGAAAACGGCCGGGCAACCCGGGGCTGGAGACAGGCAAACCACCAGGCGCCACTATAGTCTCAATATCGCCTACAACCTGATGCTGCTGACCTTCGGTTCACTCGTATTCGGCATCGGCGTAAAAGCCATCGCCCTGCCCCACGGCTTTATCAGCGGCGGACTGTCGGGGGTGAGCCTGCTGCTCTACTACTGGACCGGCCTGCTCTCGCCCGGAGTGATTTACTTCCTTATCAATATCCCCATTTTCATCCTGGGCTGGCGTTACGTCAGCCGCCGCTTCTTCGGTTACAGCCTGTTCGGCATGACCGCCCTGACGTTGGTCATCGATCTGGTTTCGTTCCAGATCCCTGTTCAGAACCCCCTGCTTGCCGTGTTGGCGGGCGGCTCGTTGATGGGTGCGGGCGCCGGGCTGATCTTTCACTCCATGGGGTCTGCGGGGGGCAACGATGTAATCGCCGTCNNACAGCGCTTCAATGTGCGCATCGGCACATTTTTCTTCGGCTTCAATATCGCCCTGTTCACCTTCAGTCTGGGCCATCTGCCCATCGACCTGGTACTTTACTCGCTTGCCATGAGTTATGTCACCAGTCAGGTTCTGGACTACTTCCTCAATATCTCCAACCAACGCAAAATGGCGTTGATCATTTCGAACAATTCGCCTCAGATCGCCATGGCCATTCTGGCCAAGCTGGGTCGCGGCGCCACGCTGCTGGAAGGTCGCGGCGCTTATACCGGACACCGCAAAGACGTTTTAATGACCGTGGTGAATAATTTCCAGCTCAAGCGCCTGGAAGAACTGGTGTTCAGCATCGATCCGCAGGCCTTCGTGATCATGGAGAACACCTTCAATGTACTGGGCAAGGGCTTCTCGAACCGTAAAACGTACTGAGCTCGAGCCGATCCCCCGCAGGCCGGGAGTCGGACCGGAATTGCCGGCATTGCCGGCCGATCCATTTGATTCCAGACGCCGATCGGTGGTATCCATGGCCATGTCCACGCGCGCCATTCAATTCCTCAACCAGCGCCGCGTCGCCTACGAAGTGGTGAAATACGACCACCTGGAAAAGGGCGCCGAATTCGCCGCTCAGGCCGTTGGCTTTCCATTGTCCCAAACCATCAAGACACTGGTAGTGGCCCTGGACGACCGGCGATTCGCCCTGGCCCTGCTGCCCGGCGACTGTCAGCTGTCCATGAAAAAAATCGCCGCCGCCTACAGTGCCAAGCGGGCTGCCATGGCCGATACGCAGACGGCGGAACGCCTGACCGGTTACCTGGTGGGCGGCATCAGC
>DDYQ01000072.1:0-2900 GCA_002348005.1 Desulfobacteraceae bacterium UBA2230
AGGTCGACGCCCGACTCCGGCTCGTCCAGCAGAATCAGATCAGGGTCCTGCGCCATGAGCTGCAGCAACTCGCTGCGTTTGATTTCGCCGCCGGAGAAGTTGTGATTGACATCGCGCTCCAGGAAATCCTCGAATTTAAGTTCGGCGGCCATTGCGGGCAGGTCAATGGCCCGATTGCGCTGCCGAGCGCAGATTTCAACCAAGCTGCGCGTCTTCAGGCCTTTTACGGTGGGAGGCCGCTGAAAGGAGACGCCCATACCCATTTGGGCCCTTTCGTGAATCGGCTTATGGGTAATGTCCACGCCTTTGAATGTAATCTTACCATGGGTCACATCATATCCGGAGAAGCCCATCAGGGTCATCATGAGACTGGTTTTACCCGATCCATTGGGGCCGAAGAGGATATGGGTCTCTCCCCTGGGGATCTCCATATTCACATGATTGAGGATGGTGCGCCCGCCGACTTCCACCTGCAGGTCTTCGATCAACAACATGGTTCACCTCTCATTGAAACGTCCTCCCAAATGCGGCGTGTGTGCTGAATGCGGCCGGAGCAGCCCATAAGCCGAATTCTGTATCCCGCTGCGGTTACCCGCCAACGGGGCGACGATCATTCATCTAGGATGCCGGTTACCCGGCACCTCAAGCGACCTACCCGGAAGCTTCGGACGGGCAGCCCTCGAACGCTTCCCTATTTGGTCTTGCACCGGATGGGGTTTACCCAGCTTCCCCGGTCACCCGGAGAACTNNCCGCACCGTTTCACCCTTACCCCGCGTCGCGGGATCGCTCCCGCGGCGCAAGGCGGTTTGCTTTCTGTTGCACTTGCCTTCGCGTTGCCGCGACTCCACGTTATGGAGCATCCTGCCCTGTGGTGTTCGGACTTTCCTCTGATTCCCGCAGGAACCGGCGATCGTCTGGTCTACTCCGGCCGCATTATTCAAGTTAAGCGTTGAGTGTCAGGTTTTAAGCCAAGGGTACGTTTGCTTAAACTTAAAACTTAATACTTAACTCTTAACAGTTTGAATTAAGATGTATTTATTCTTCTTCGATAAACCCTTGCGGATAAATGATCCGCTGGCAGTTCGGACAAGTGCGCATCTCGTCCAGACGCATCAACTCATTAAACATTTGCGGCGGGATGTTCATGCGGCACACCTGGCAGACGGCATCGATTACTGCCGCCACGCCAATGCCGCGCCCCTGCTTCTTGGCTTTGTCATACATTTTCTGAAGTTTAGGAGGCAGCGCGGCCATAATGGCATCACGTTCCTGAGTCCACTCGGCCAGTTCCTGCCGCTCAATTTCGGCGGCTTTGCGGATCTCGGCTTGCTGCGCTTCGGTTTCGTGTATCAGGTCAGCCAAATCGCGCTTCAGAATCTTCACCTGAGATTCCGATTTTTCAATATCATCCAGTACCGCCAAGGTATGATCCTCAAGGTCTGATCTTTTGGACTGCATTTCCTCGATTTCCCTGAGCATCGTTTGATATTCCTTGTTGGTCTTGACGGAACGCAACTGAGCATTGCGCTGGGCGGCGCGGCTTTCGATCGATTTGACCTCGGCCTCACTCTCGCGATAGCGTTTTTTGAGCCCTTCCAGATATTCCCGCCCCTCAGCCACCTGAACCTGGAAGGTCGATACTTCCTGGTTCAATGCAGCGATGCGGGTATCGACATCGGCCAGCCTCTTTTCGGAGCGCGCCATTTCGATCTCGATCCGCTGCAAGGAGGAAAGGGTTCTCAACTGATCTTTAATGCTGCTCGTCATGGGTTTACCTGCCCGCTTGAGGTTATTCAGACGCCAGGTCCGTCGCGATCGTCTGATTTACACTGAGACGAAAGGCTCATGCTCCCTGCTGCATGCTTCCACCTGCACCGCCCATCCGGCGGTCGCGGCGGTCTTTTGAAGCCGGGCGACCAGATCCTCGACCACGATATGCTCGGAGGAAAAATGGCCGATATCGATCAGGGCCCGGCCGGCGGCCTCGACATCCCGTGCATTGTGATAGCGCATGTCCCCGCTGATGTAGACCTGGGCGTCAGAAGCCAGAAATGCATCCAGCAGACTGCTGCCACTGCCTGAACAGACCGCCGCTTTGCTGGCGATCACGTCCATATTGCCGGCAACCTTGACGAAGGGGAGCTGCAGGCGGTCCTTGATCCTGCGCGCCAGGTCCTCTACCCGCTGTGGAGTTTCGAGCCGGCCGATGCGGCCCAGCCCGAGCGAACTGCCGCCCCCGGGGCACGGCAGCAAACATTCGGGGTTCGTTATGCCGATCCGCTGCGCCAGCATAGCGTTGATGCCTGTTGCGGCGCTGTCCAGGTTCGTGTGCGCGCTAAAGATCGTCAAGCGGCCCTTGATCGCGGCCGCGATAGACCGGCCGGCGGGCGATTCCAGGTCAACGTGCGTCAGCGGCCGCAGAATCAAAGGGTGATGGGTAATCAGCAGGTCCACTCCTTCCGCAACCGCCGCATCGATCACCGTTCCGAGGGGATCGAGCGCGACCCGAATTTTGTGGACAGCCTGCTTGACTGACCCGATCTGCAACCCGACGTTATCCCAGTCTTCGGCTAGATCGGCAGGTGCGATGCTTTCCATCCAGTCAATGATGTCCGCTACACAGACCCCCCTACGTTTGTTTTTGGGATGACGCATACATCGTATCCTTGGCTTGCCGAGAAACGGGAAATGGTCCCGAACAGATTTTCATACCCTGAACCGGACCAAATTTCAAAAACCAAATTGCGGCTGCTCTTTTTTCAGGGACAATAACCAAAAAAAAGGGCGCGGCACATGATCAACCACGCCCTGAAACCTAATTTTTCGTTGGTGGCACATCGGGCCTGTAACTGGATGGAGTGGGCCCACCTGGGGTCGAACCAGGGACCGACCGGTTATG
>DDYQ01000072.1:3011-3259 GCA_002348005.1 Desulfobacteraceae bacterium UBA2230
CTTCAATCTGCCGGATGCGTTCGCGGGTAACGGTAAAATCCTGTCCGACTTCTTCCAGGGTATGGTCGGCCTTCTCACCGATACCGAATCGCATGCGCAATACTTTTTCTTCACGCGGCGTCAGCGTGGCCAGCACTTTACGGGTTTGTTCGGCCAGGTTCAAGCTTACGGCGGCATCCGAAGGGAGCATAAACTTCTTGTCCTCGATAAAATCGCCCAGATGGCTGTCTTCCTCTTCCCCGATGGGG
>DDYQ01000036.1:0-3064 GCA_002348005.1 Desulfobacteraceae bacterium UBA2230
GCAGCTTGTGCAGCACAAAAAACTCGTAGGCCTCTAATACGGTCGCATGCTTTGGAATTGTGATCACCGGACCGATCATCACTTCGGAAATTCGTTGCTCCAGTTGAGAACCGAGTAACCGCCGGGTCGGCACAACACCCACGAGTCGGTCGCTACCGTCCACAACGTAAAAATAGATGATCCGGTCACCGAGACCTTTCTTCTCTCTGATGTTGTCCAGTGCTTGCTGAACCGTGGAATCTTTGTGCAGCTTCGCAACGTCCTTGCGTGCGAGAGTGATCACCGACTGATGCAGATGGGTTGTGTGGTCCGTCATTTCAAGGAAATGTCCTTTCTCTTTAACCCGGCCAAAGCGATGATGCTGCAATTCAATATTTGCACACATTCGACATACTCAAAACCACAGTCAGCCTGGGGGCTGAGCCCGCAAGCCGATAGAACCAAAGCCTCTCTCATATAAAAAATCGAGCTACATTTTTTCAAATACCCAGAGCATCAAAAAGATGATGCCGCCAACTGCTGATAGCTTCATCCCGAAAAAGATTTGTTCGCGCAGCGGGTATGTCTTGGGTGCGCTGTTAATATCCGGCCGCTGAGAGGGTGTCTTTTCATCGTCGGGCGAATTGATACGGTTGCTTCGCATAAAACCTCCATTGCCCAAAACAAAAAGGCTCACCGCAGGCATCGAGCTGCCTCGAGTGGGCTTAAATCAAGAGCGCTTACTCAGAGCTTGAAGCGAAGCAAGGAGGTGCCCGAATGGAAATTGCAGTTTGCGCTGCGCACCGGGCGAAGCGATCGCAAAATTCGGTTAGAAAAGAGATGGATGCCCTGGCCAATTCGATTGATGTTTGTCCGAGAATCAGGGCCTCTTTAATAAGTCTGTCTGAAGATTTGGGGTTGGTCCGGTTATCGAGGATGGCGGCAACCGCACGCCCCATAATTGCTGATGTAAACAGAACCGGATTAGGGATCTTCTCTGGGTTCTGCACTCCAGCCAGCTTATATGCCGTAAGAACCGGTAAAAGGCATAGCGCCAGCAGCAGAGCAATGGTCGGCCTTGAAATGTTTTTTGCTGCTGGAATCATTCGGTTTCTCTAAAAATAGATGCAACTGCCTGTTGCAGAAAAGGACCCTCTGGCCAGATCAGGATCTCTACCGCTAATAACGAGTTTTTATGCGCGCCTGTCAACCCTTAAATTAGCGTAGTTCAATTACATACCAGGCCAGAATGTGCCTGTTCAAAATGACGGACTTGCGATTAGAGCTGGTATCCTCAATTAAGCGAAGCTGCAACACAAGGTGATGTCTAACCGGTGTTTTATCCATGGTCCCGCCACACAAAGGACCACCTTGCGCACGGCGTCCATTCAGCTGCGGTTTCGTAGGCAGCAGCATGGCGGCAGAGCGGCTTTCACGCCGTGCTCAATCGTAGGCCAAACGTGTTCTTTCGTTCTCCAACACGTTCTGGATCCGGCTTTGCCATCTTTCCGACTTCCAGGTGCCGAGGCTTTGATGGGTCAGGTAATAATTCTGCGGAATGGGATGGGTGCCGACGATGACCGGGATTCCAAACTTCGCGGGAATGAACTCGCAGAAGTCCTGCAATCGCGTGCAGGGTGGATAACCCACGACCAAACCGGTCGCAAGGTGGATGACATCCGCTCCGTTCTTTTTCATTTCGGCCGGTGCATACTCCACGTTTCCGCCGGGACAACCTCCGCAGCTGGTGTACCCGACGATCTCGATTTCTTCTTCCTTGTAAAGGGCAAATGCGCCTTCGCGATTGCGCATGGCCCGAAGACACTTCCCACCAGCACAGGTATGGTATCGATTACAAATAATAATGCCGATGTTCTTCATTCTGCGTTGTCCCTTCTTGAAATTCTGCATGCAAGACAGTTTCGGATCTCTTTGCTTGAGCCTCGGACCGCGGTCGAGTAACTTTCCGGCTATTCTTCCTGGTCCGCTTGCCATCTCGCCGGCCCGGCAATCCGGATCGCTGCCGCAGGGTGCCTCTTCCAGGGTGAATAGGTCCAGTCCATCCTGGGTGCGTTCCACAATGGATCGTTTGCCACCTAGCGTGCAACTCACATTGCGCGGCGTATAATTCGACGGAAGTTGAATGCTCGTTTTTCTGCGGCAGTAGGGGCAGCCGACGGAATTTGAACTCGTTTTACGCCGCAGGGGCTTGCCGGGTCTGGATCATAACAACACCTCCCTTTCGTGCGTGATGGGTTTGACCGGATCGGAACATTCCGGCGGGTACAGGAGATACCAGCAATTATAATGCCAGGAAACCCGTCGATTCGGTGTCCCTGACGCAATCAGGAAGGTTCGGCTATTGCGGTTCAGAAGGAGTTTTTGGTTACCAACCGAATTGGGGCATCGCCCAGCATGATCGCCGGCGGCGCTTCGCTGACGGACAGGGCGATGCTTATATCCGTATGGCCGGCCAGCGGCGGATAAGTGGCGCGCAGATGCGGGAAATCCATGGTTTCCAGAAGATAGGTGACGGCTTCGATGGTTTGTTCGATCTGGAGTTTCGCCCCTTCATCCGCTTTGAAATAGGCGGCCAGAGAGGCATGATAAAGCCGCTTGAGTTCGGTTTCGATACAGTGAGCCGACAGGTCGAGCCGGATATGCATTGTCGTGCAGCTCAAGGGGACTCCTCGCGCCGCAGCGGAATACCCCATTTTTTCATATGCTTCCATATGGCGGTGCGGCTCAGTCCGAGGCTGCGCGCCGCTTCGGCCTGCCATGGCGTCGATGATGGCATACGTGCAGTTACTTTTACATAAGAACCGTTTACGGCGGCAGTCAAGATCTTTCCTTTACAATGACAGATGCATTTCGACGGAGCGGCTGTGATGCAGATTTGTGGCTGGCGTCGGATTCCTGCCTGGCATGGATGTTGATAGGTAGTGCGTCGAATGCAGCCGCACCGTGACCGATGATCCGCCTCATTATCGTTTCGCCGGAAATGATCAACGCGTGCAGGAAAGGAGAACCCGATGTCAGATCTGGTTTTTGAAATCACGGAAGACAACTTTAAAGACGCCGTTCT